>JABHKC010000010.1 GCA_018692315.1 Bacteroidota bacterium
ATACGAAGGAAGACTGGCAAGACAAATTGTTAATTCCAGTCCTCTTGATACATTCTTTGATATGGTTTCTGAACCATTGACAGAATATCAGAAAGCAGACTTTAAAAAGAAATTCAGCAGAGCAGACCAATTAAATAGTGCCGAGCAAAAAATATATGCCATTGCATGGAATATTAGTTTGCATTTTAGAGATAATTGGCAAGGAACTCCTTTTAAAGCTCAATTGGTTTGCGATAAAAAGATAAATGCCATACGCTATAAAGAGTTTTTGGATGAAATAGGAATTGTAAGTAGTGAAGTCTTGATTTCCCCAATTGACGAAAGAGAAGGCGAAGATAGCGCTTACGAGAAGTCGAGTGAAAAAGAGAATCGTTTTTGGAAAAGAATGATGGACGAACATGGCAACTCAAAAACCTATGAAAAGAATATTATCAACCGCTTTCAAAATCAAAAAGACCCTGAAATAATTATAGTTGTTGATAAACTATTAACAGGGTTTGATGAGCCAAAGAATACTGTTCTTTATTTAACGCGTAATTTACAAAGTCACAAACTACTTCAAGCCATTGCGAGAGTTAACAGAGTTTATCCAGATAAAGAGTTTGGTTATATTATTGACTATTACGGCGTAATTGAAAATTTAGACGATGCTTTATTGATGTATTCGTCATTTGAAGATTTTGATGCGGATGATTTGGAAGGTACATTGGTCAATATTAATGAAGAAATCAAAAAACTCCCTCAAAAGCATTCAGAGTTGTGGGATATTTTCAAGTCCGTTGCCAATAAGAGAGATGCAGAAGCTTACCAAATATTATTAAAGGATGAAGCTATACGAGTTGTCTTTTACGATAAACTTGCTTCTTATGCAAAAGCTTTAAAACTGGCTCTTTCTTCAATGCAGTTTCACAAAGATGTGGAAGAGAAAACGATTAATCGTTACAAAGAAGACTTAAGCATGTTTATGAAACTTCGCACTGCTGTAGTTGAAAGATATTCTGATGCTGTGGATTACAAACAATATGAAGGACAAATTCAAAAATTAATTGACACACATATCACTACTGAAAAAGTAGAAGTAATTACTGAATTGGTTAACATTTTTGACAAAGAAAAATTTCAGCAAGAAGTAGAGAATACAACGGGTAAAGCCGCCAAAGCAGATAAAATAGCAAGTCGCACAGCCAAGCATATTTCAGAGAAAATGGAAGAAGACCCTGCTTTTTACAAGAAGTTTTCTGAGTTATTAAAACAAACCATTGCTGATTATGAAACAAAGAGAATTGACGAAGCTCAATATCTAAGTAAAGCTCAGGAAATTATGGAAAATGTTTTAGCACATACTGACGATGACATTCCTGAAGAAATAATGGATAAGGATGTAGCAAAAGCATTTTATGGTTTAACATTAGAATCTTTAGAAGATAAAATTCAGGATGATGTTGTAAAAACTCAAATATCAGTTCAAGCAGCATTACAGATTGATGAATTAATCAAAAAAGCTGTATTAGAAAATAATCAACCAATTGTTGATTGGCAGTCTAAGTCAAATATCACAGGCAAACTGCAAATTGAAATAGGTGATTATTTGATTGATGAGGTTAGGGATAAATACAATATTAGTCTTTCATTTGGTGAAATGGACGATATTGCAAATAAGTGTATTGAAGTTTCAAAACTACGATATAAGTAAATTGAGAATTAATAATTGAAAATGGATAATTATGAAAAGCAATATAATTAAAACTAAAAGTTTTGATTTTGCGCTCAGGATTGTGAAGTTATACCAGTACTTAACTGATTCCAAAAATGAATACGTATTATCCAAACAATTACTTCGTTCAGGGACTGCGATAGGAGCTTTAGTTAGAGAATCTGAACATGCCGAAAGCAAAGCTGACTTTATTCACAAATTATCAATTTCCTTAAAAGAGGCCAATGAGTCAGACTATTGGATTGAATTACTTTTCAGACCTGATTATCTTGATGAAAGAGAGTTTTATTCTTTAAAATCTGATATTGACGAAATTCTTAAACTTCTGGTTTCTATTATTAAAACTTCTAAAAGCAATAAATAATGGGGGTTGAAAAATTATCAACTATCAATTCTCCATTATCAATTAATTTTGGTAGCAAAAAAATAGATTTTCAAGTGGAATATTCCGCTAGAAAAACACTTGGAATAACTGTAACTCCAGATTTGAATGTATTGGTAAAGGCTCCAATTGATAGTCCGCTAGAAAAAATAAAAGAAAAGCTTTTAAAAAAAGCTGCATGGATAATTAAGCAGCAGAGCTTCTTTCTTTCATTTCAACCTAAAACACCGCCTCGCAAATACATTGGTGGTGAAACTCATTTGTATTTAGGGCGACAATACCTTCTTAAAATTAATATTGAAAAATTAATATTGAAAAATAAAGAAGAAGTTAAGCTAATAGGTAAATACATAATTGTTTATACTCCAGATAAGGCACATGTTAAGCAATTAGTTGAATCTTGGTATCTTGATAAAGCAAAAACAAGATTGAATAAAATAGCTCTGCCATTGTTTGAACAATTTATTATACGGCACAAATTATCAATTATTAATTATCAATTATCAATTAAAAAAATGCCAACACGTTGGGGTAGTTGTACTCCGAAAGGTAAAATAATCTTGAATCCTGAATTAATAAAAGCACCAAGAGGTTGCATTGAATATGTGATAATACATGAATTGTGTCATTTGATTTATCATGACCATACAAGAAAATTCATTGAACTACAGACTAAAGAAATGCCTGATTGGGAAAAATGGAAAACGAAACTGGAAAACTTGTTAGCATGATGAAAGAGCCAACCCAATTTGTAAGCACATTGCCATTGTAACCTAACCCAACTTGAGCATTTTTCCAAAATTAATAAAATAATGAAAATTTTATCTATCTGATAATTAGGCATATGACGTTATATAGAATCGTTCTAAATACCATAATGTGTAGATATACAGTTATATAAGTAATTGGTGTCCGTTGTAGTCCCAGAATATCATCTTATTTAGAACTATTCTAAATAAGATTTTGTTAACTTTGCAACTTGAAATTTAGTTCGTTGAAAATATTGAAATTACAAAATCCGTAG
>JABHKC010000011.1 GCA_018692315.1 Bacteroidota bacterium
TACTTGACAGATTAATTCATTCATCACACAGAATTGAATTAAGAGGAGAAAGTTTAAGAAAAAAAAGTAAATTTGAAGTATGAAAAAATGATTTTATAAACTGAAATTTTGTCATATTAAAGCGTTCTTTAAAACCAAAATATAGAGGGGTCAATATGGCCGGATTGAGGGGTCAACATGACCGGAATATCCAATTGGTAATGATTATATTGTGGAGTTAATTTTTTGCTTAAACAAAATCGGCTGTAAAGAATGTCTGAAAGCAATGAATGATGTTTTCAAACATAATAAATTGCAAGATAATATAAACAAAACTGTTTTAGTTATAGATAAGAATTGTATAGGGGCATTTTCGAGAAGAAATTATTATGATGTCATAAACGACTTAATTCCTCATTCTGAAAACATTTTATTTTTATATCCGGCAAACGCAAATAGCAACGAAACGATAGATTTTTATGGAATAAATGATGATATGTTTTTAGTTTTTAAAAACAGCAAAGAAGCAATTATTTTCAACTACAATAATTTGTTCAGCAAAAACTGTGTTAATAAAATCCCTAAAGAAATTATTAAATCCATAGTATCAAAACTAAATGAATAATTTGTTTTTGGAATAGCTTTTTAATTTGTTTATGAAAATACCCTGCGGGTTTTCAAAACCCGCAGGGTATAATAGCGTGAATGTCAGTATTTTCAGCAATATTTTTTATGAAACTGTTTTCCTCACAACATGCCCTTTCCAACCATAATAAGCCAAATATATATAGCAAATAATTGGTACAAAAAATGAATAATGCAAAGCTCCAAACATATCGGCGAAAGCTCCCTGAACCAACGGAATTAAAGCTCCTCCAAGAATTGCCATGACAAGAAGTGATGAGCCCTGGCTGGTATATTTTCCAAGATCTTTAATAGCGAGTGTGAAAATATTCGACCACATTATTGAATTGAACAAACCTATGCTTATCACAGTCCATAATGCTAATTTCCCGTCTGAAAACAATGTGATAATAAGCAAACAAATTACTATTAAAGCGAAAATCATCAAGGTACGAGCAGGCAAGGATTTCCCAAAATGAAAAGCGATGAGATTTACACCTATAAAAATAAGGAAGGGTGTAATTCTAACAAATTCAAATTCAAAACCACTTTCGAAATACACGGCAAAATATATCACTAAAAATGCAGCAATAGCCACAGCAATCATACTTAAACTCTTTTTAACTTTATCTTGCATTTCGCTCATTGAGATTGCTCCCAGAAATCTACCAATCATAGCACCTCCCCAATAGAAAGCCAAAAACGATTTTGCTTCCATTTCAGGGTAACCTACAATTTCTTTAATATAATTTATGAGCACGCTACCAATACTAACTTCGCCACCTACGTACATAAAAATTGCAAGCATTCCCAACACGAGATGTTGATGTTTCAATGCGCCGGCACCTTTTTCTATGGTAGAACTATTGGCAAATTTCGGAAGTTTTGTAAATTTTATTATAAACGCTAAAATAATGAAAAGTCCGGCCCACAACAAATATGGTAATTGTACGCCATAAGCCGAGATTGGGTCTCCTTCGTCGGTAACTATAGGTAGTCCGGAATTGGAAAGAAGAGGCGTTCCGAGTTTTGCAAAATAATGAAAAACAAGAAAACCGCCAATAATCGGAGCAATGGTAGTTCCAAGGGAATTAAAACCTTGCGATAAATTTAGTCTGCTTGAAGCAGTTTCAGATTTCCCCAAAATTGCTACATAAGGATTTGCTGCAATTTGCAATAATGTGAAGCCAAGCCCCAAAATAAACAAGGCAGTAAGAAATAGCCAGTAGGCTTTCATCTCGGCAGCAGGATAGAACAAAACGCAAGCAATTGCTGAAATTATGAGCCCGATTAATATTCCATTTTTATAGCCAATTTTTGAAATTGGGTCGCCTGAGGAAGCCGATATGAGAAAATAAATTAGAGAGCCTATAAAATATGCTCCAAAGAAGCAAAACTGAACCAACATTGCTTGTGTATAATTTAACTCAAAAACTTTTTTCAGGAATGGAATGAGAATATCGTTCATGCAAGTTATAAATCCCCACATGAAGAATAAAGAGGTTAAAACTATAAGTGCTTTTCTGTAATTTGGATTTGATTTTGTGTTTTCCATTTTCTAATATATTTCAATTTCGTCAATAAATATCCATGTTTTGCCGCCGGCACCCGGATGCCAGTCGGGGCATTTTTGTTTGTTCAGTCCTACAATTTTTATGAATTGAGCTTTGGTGTTATCGAGTTTTATGCCAATATCTTTTGTTGTGGTTTTCATAAGTTTTTCTGGGAGAATGTCGGTTATTTCTTCTGCTTTTTCATAATCTTTACCGTTGCTTGAAGTATAAAAACTTACTTTTGTTGGTGCAAAAATCCATGATGGAACCGATTGTAGAAAGCCAAGTTTGATTTCAGATATTTTCATCGTTTCATTGAGGTCGATTATTGCTTCAAGGTCTTCGCCTTCAAATCCTTGCCAGAGTTTGTCCCTATATTCATTTGTCCCTTTCAAACCATCTATTATAGAATTTTCGCCGTTTGCAGGATAATTTTTAGAATATTGGTTTTTTAGGATTATTTTTTTGCCAATAGCTTTATGTTTCGTAAATTTTCTTTCGAAAATATTCCCAATTCTCTTTCCATCGTGCAGTGCAATTGCTTTAATTTTGCAGGTTTTATCTATAAGAATTGCTTGGCTATATTTTTCTGAATTTTCGTTTGGTTCACTTCCATCAATCGTGAAATGAATGTCGAGTTTTTGTTTTCCTGACGAAAGGATTAGTTTATAATTTCCTGTATTTAAGTCGATTTCTGTTTTGAAAATAACAGGCTGAGATTCGAATCCATAATTCACGCCAAGTTTTTCTAACCTGTCGTAATGTGTTTGCACCCGATTGTGAAATTCTTCATAATTTCTATTTTGAGGATATGTCCAAAGAACTTCGGCCATAGCCAAAATTCGCGGAAATACTTTATTGTCGATGGTTTCTTGTGGTGCTCTTTCAGTCCACATATTGCACTCCCCGCCCAAAATGTGTTTTGCTTCTGTTTCATTCAGTTCTTCTGGAATTGGATCGAAGGAATAAACCTTCTCCAAATCGGTTGTTTTAACATCATAATCGAAATAGGCATGACTCGTGGGGCTCATTATAGCATCGTGTCCGGTTCGTGCTGCTTCTATGCCACCTTCTATTCCTCGCCACGATTGTACTGTTGCTCCGGGTGCCAAGCCTCCTTCGAGAATTTCGTCCCAGCCAATAATTTTTTTCCCTTTGGAGCTTAAATATTTTTCAATTCTTTTTATAAAATAAGATTGTAGTTCGTGTTCGTCGTGGAGTTTTTCATCTTCGATTCTTTTTTGACATTTTTCGCAATTTTCCCAGCGATATTTTGGAGCTTCGTCTCCCCCAATGTGAATATATTCTGAGGGAAATAGTTCACAAACTTCATCAAGAACATCTTGTAAAAAAGCGAAAGTATTATCATTTCCGGCACAATAAATATCTTTAAAAACACCCCAATTGGTTTCGACCTGAAATGGACCTCCGGTGCAGGAAATTTCAGGATATGAAGCTAATGCAGCCGATGAGTGCCCGGGCAATTCTATCTCAGGAACAACCGTAATATATCTTGAGGCAGCATATTCTACAATTTCTTTAACGTCTTCTTTACTGTAAAAACCACCGTATTTTTTACCATCCACTTCGTTTCGCCATGCTCCAATTTCTGTTAATTTTGGATATTTTTCAATTTCAATTCGCCAGCCCTGATCTTCGGTCAGATGCCAATGCAGACGGTTCATTTTATGATATGCCAAAAGGTCTATGTATCTTTTTACAAATTCCTTTTCCATGAAATGACGGCAACAGTCTAACAGCATTCCACGCCATGGAAACTTCGGGATATCGGTAATCAACAGTTGTGGCAATATTATCTTAGCATGATTGTTTGTAGCCACTAATTGTTTTAAAGTTTGAATTCCGTAGAAAATTCCCGCCGGTTCGTGTGCAGACAATTCAATATATTTATCAGAAATTTCTAATGTATATCCTTCATTTCCCAATTGTGCATTCTTTTTCAAGAATAGATGAATGAATGGCAGTCCATCGGGTTTTTTACTAACTATTGCAACATTCTTATTGCATTCTTCAAATAAAAATTTGCTCAGATAATCTTGTAAATCCAGGAGTTCTTCATTTTCTGAAACAACTACTATTTTTTCATCGAAAGAAAAAGTCCCCGATTTTTTTGTTAAATCGCTAACCTGAGGAACTAAATCTATCTTTAGATTTTCGCTTGTAATCTTTTTTTGGGAATTGCATCCTGCAAAAGAAACTGCTATTATTAAAACAATTGCAAATACTCTCATTTTTTTCATAGTTTATAATTCATAATTTATAATTCTCCAGATAGCTATCGGGATCATAATTCATAATTAATTTACAATAATTTCATCAACAAAAATCCAACCTTTTCCGTTGTGCTCATAACCTATATGCCATTCAGGACACATTCCCATATTTTTTGCAACAACTTTTATAAATCTGGCTTCGGTATTTACATTTGCTGTGAAATCTTTAGTTATCCCACCTTCAGTTTTCTGATTTACATCATTCTTTATAGAAGTCAAATATGAATATTTGATCCCATCATTCGAGGTAAAAACCTGAATTTCAATAGGCATAAAAATCCAGGATTTTATATCCTGAAGGCAGCCAATTCCAACCGTTTTTATTTTTTGTTTCATACTAAGGTCAACAACTACATTCACATCAATTTCGTGAAATCCCTGCCACTCGCCGGTTTTAAAATCAGAACTACCACGAATTTGGTCTATCAAACACAAATCGCCACCACCGGTATATTGAGTACTGTATGGCCTAGTTTCTGATTTTTCATCAATTGGTTTATCATTCAATAAATAGCTTACTTTTCTGTCTTTGCGGATTTTAAAAAACTTAGCCTCAATATCTTTACTTTTACCCAGTTTTTCGTGATGTGCAAAGGCTTTGAGTGTAGTTGTCTCAGTAAGGATTATTTTTTCTATAAATACCTGCGAATTCAGATTTGGTTCTGAGCCATCAAGAGTGAAATAGATTTTTGCAGCCTCAGTAATAGAGCCCAACAAAAGTTCAGTGGTTTCGCTAAAGGTTTTTTCGGCTTTCGCAAAAGGTAGGGGCATTATTAAGTGCTCGTTTATAGCAGCCACAGGTATGTCTGCATCGAGGCTTCCCCAATTTTTGTTAGCTTCAGCACCCATTTCGAAAACAAGTTCGCCACCTTCCATAATTTGAAAATGGGAAATATAGGTTTTCGTAAAATCCTTTCCGTTAAGTTTTGCAGACTGGATATAAATTTTTTTGTTGGAAACATTGTTTGCTTTTATAATAAACTGTTTGCCGTTTTCGAGATTTATTTTTGCCACTGGAAAAATCGGAGTTCCAATTGCATAAATGTTCGAGGCAGGTGTAACCGGATAAAAACCCATTGCACTAAGAACATACCAGGACGACATTTGCCCGCAATCTTCGTTTCCGCACAGTCCATCGGGTTTGGCTGTGTACATCTCATCCATTATTTGCCTGACAATTTTTTGGGTTTTCCACGGACTATTCAAATAATTGTATAAATAAGCCATATGGTGACTTGGCTCGTTACCGTGGGCATATTGCCCTATCAGTCCGGTAATATCGCTTTGCTCACGACCTGTGGTTTCTGAATTGGCTGAAAACAATTCATCAAGTTTGGCTTCTAATTTTTGTTTTCCACCGTGATATTTAATCAATCCGCTAATATCCTGCGGAACATAAAAGCTATATTGCCAGGAATTTGCTTCAGTAAAGTTAAAATCGACTTCACGTGGCTCGAATGGAGTTTTCCAACATTCGTTGTGTTTTGCACGCATAAAACCTGTGGAAGCGTCGAAAATATTTTTGTAGCTCTGGGCTCGTTCAATATACCTTATATATATATCTTCTTTTCCAAGTTCTTTCGCCATTTTGGCAATACACCAGTCGTCGTAAGCATATTCAAGGGTTTTCGATACCGATTCCCCTTCTTTGTTTCCGGGAATATATCCTTTTTCTTTGTAAAATTCTAATCCCAGATGGTCTTGCTCGGCACTATTTATCATAGCTTCAAATGCTTTTTCTACATCATAATCTTTTATACCTTTCATAAATGCATCGGCAATTACCGGAATAGAGTGGTAGCCAATCATACAGCCGGTTTCGTTTGCCGAAAGTTCCCAAACCGGTAACATTCCGCCTTGTTCATATTGCTTGATAAAAGTTTGAATAAAATCGTTAGTTCTTTTTTGGTCAATTATGGTGAATAATGGATGAGTTGCACGATAAGTATCCCAAAGCGAAAAAACTGTATAGTTTTCGAAATTTTTAGCCTGATGAATATTTAAATCTCTGCCTCTGTACTGTCCATTTATATCCATGAAAATGTTTGGAGCGAGCATACTATGGTATAAAGCCGTGTAAAAAACTGTTTGTTGATTTTGCGTTCCGCCTTCTACAATAATTTTTCCTAATTCTTTTCCCCAGATAGATTTTACTTGGGTTTTTATTTTTTCGAAATTCCACTCCGGTATTTCTGCATCTAAGTTTTTTCGGGCATTTTCTACGCTTACCGCAGAAAGTCCTATTTTTAGTAGAACTTCTTCATTTTCTTTGGTAGAGAAAGAAACAAACGCTTTCAGATTTTTGCCTTCTGCTTTTTTCGCTTCCGCTGAAATTTCTTCGTCGATTGAAATTCCTGAATTTGTAAATGCTTTCGAAAATTTGGCTACAAAATAGACATGCTGTTCGTTTGCCCATGCTCTTGAAATTCTTTTTCCGGCAATTTCTGTATCGCTAAGAATTTCAATTTCGGCATCCAAAACTTTATCTCTATGGTCGAGGTCGATAATTATGTTTGATTTTTCGCTTTCAGGAAAAGTATATTTATGAAAACCAGCTCGTTGTGTGGCAGTTAGTTCTACTATAATGCCGTAGTCGTTGAGCTTTGTGCTGTAATAGCCTGCAGTTGCTTTCTCATTTTTATGACTAAATTTAGATGCATAATCTTCATTATTCAAACTTGGTTTTCCCGTGGTTGGCATCAACAGAATATCGCCATAATCGGAACAACCTGTGCCGCTTAAGTGAGTGTGGCTAAATCCATAAACTACACTGTCGGAATAATGATAGGCAGAGCAACCATCCCAACCATCGAGCCTTGTGTCGGGGCTTAGTTGCACCATCCCAAACGGACTACAAACTCCGGGATAAGTGTGCCCATGCCCACCGGTTCCAATAAACGGATTGACACTAAATTTTTCTATTTCTGCCGATTTGTTTGGGCTAGAACATGAAATGAATAATGATAAAATGAAATATAATATTCCTTTTGCATAAATCATTGATTTTTTCTTACTGACGCTTATATTTTTCATAAACTTAACAAATTAAATTCTCAATAAAACACAATTTTTATTCCCGTCAAATATAAATATTTTCATATTTATTATTGGAGTTTTTATTTATGATTTTATTACAAAAATTTGGTAAATATCAGCCAAAACAGGAAATATTCTTCAGATAAATTTCCTACACCAGTAAATATGATTTTACAATAGTAGCCTTTGGATCGCTAATATTATGCGAAAATGACTAAATCTTTAAAAAATAAATACTAATTTCGAGGTTTTTAGACGGAAAGACGTGGGTATTAATTCTATTAAGACATGAAAAATATAGTTCTTTTTATCACTACACTTTTGACAATTCACTCTTATGGGCAATTCTATTCTCCAATTGTATATAATGACTCTATATATAAGATTGTTCCTTACATTGACATAAAGAATGGTGAACAATTATTCATTGGATGTAAATTTTTAAACGATACAATAATTGACTTTTGGAATGTTGAACAAAATTCAAACAATGATTCATTAATTATTGTATCATATCAAGGAAATACTCTTTCAGTGCATAATCCATTTTACAAAGGCCTTTTTTATAATGCGCATTTATACTCAAATTCTACAAAACAATACTACATGCAGTTTGTATATCCGGTTCATATTGGGGATATTAATGAGCTTTATAATGAACGGAATAAACTTGTTGCCCTATCAAAAGACTTCAATAAGAAAAAGAAAAGAAGAAAAAAGAGAAAAACTAATACTAATAAATAGAACAATGTGTATTTTGCAAAACCAAATTTCAATGAAAATCGACATTAAACTACATCCCATATTTTGATTACCAAGCAATTGAAAATTATGCTATATATTGCATAAAAGATCTAATGATTATTCTATACCGGAAATACTAAAATTCATGTAGCTTGAAACTCTAACTATTTCAAAAAAATGAAAATAAGATTAGCAAACAATAAGGATTTATTCCAGATAAATGAGATTTATAATCAATCTATTCCATCAAGGACGTCAACAGCAGATTTGGAGCCAATTTCTATTGAGGATAGAAAAAAGTGGTTTGCAGAACATAACAACTATAAATATCCGATTTTTGTCGCCGAAAATGAAGAAATGATTTTGGGATGGATTTCGCTGAGCCCATATAGACCCGGACGAATGGCATTGCAATATGTTGCAGAAGTTAGTTATTTTATTCATGAAGATTTTCAAAATCTTGGCTTAGGTTCAGAACTGTTAGATTTTGTTATTAATAATTCTCATAAGTATGAAATAAAAAATCTGATTGCAATATTATTGGAGCATAATATTCAAAGTATTAAGCTATTAGAGAAGTTTGGTTTTGAGAAGTGGGGACATATGCCTAATATTGCCAATTTTGATGGTGAAGAATATGGGCACTTATATTATGGATTGAAAATAATGTCAAGTTCTACATAATAAAATGAGAATAAATAGAAAATTATGAAACAGATTTTTCCAGAGATGATAATGGGCCTTCCGGAGGCTGACATCAAGTTTAAAGGTATAAAAGGATGGATTTCACAAAGTAATGATCATCAAGTTGTTTTTATGGAAATTGATGCAATAGGTGAAGTTGCGGAGCATTCTCACGGCGCTCAATGGGGTTTTGTCCTCGAAGGCGAAATGAATCTATGTATTGGTGGCATTACAAAAATATATAAAAAAGGAGATTCGTATTTTATTCCTAAAAATGTTTTACACTCTGCTGTTTTTAAATGTAAAACCTGGGTAGTAGATTATTTTGCCGATAAAGATAGATATAAATCGAAAATTTAGATAAGCTTTTGGGATTAATTCTTACTGAAATGTGTCTATTTAACAAGTTTACATGCGTCTGAAATATTTGGGCAATCATTTGTTAATCTTGCTAGGATTTCAGAAAAAGGTTCATTTGCTATATTTTGTTTTGGTATATCAATAAATAAAGTGCTGTCTTTTTCAATATAAAAAGTCTTAATTTTTTTGCCCTTGTAATGATATAAAGTTGTTTTTCCTTTAGGCGACTTCTAAAAATGCAAATTTCTTCGTTGTTTCGATATTTTAAAATCCTCATTTACAATAGTAAACTGCGGTTTTGAAATTTCTCACGCCTTGAAATTTGCTATTTTTAGAAGTCCCTTTTATGTAATCGCTTCAGAAAGACTCTTATCGATGAATCTGCTATTTGAATTTCTTTTGAAATGTAAACTCGACCATCTTTGAATCCAAATTCTTTAAGCTCGTAAGGCGAGTATTTCGTAGTTTGGGCTCCATTTTTTACCTGACACATTCGAGAATTTGTCAAGTCTCCACCGTCTATTAAATTTATTCCAATAGATTTTGAACTGTCGGTTGCGAAGTATTCATTCTGTCCAGAAGAATGTGCAGGAATGAAGACAATTAAGAATATTATGTGCGAATATTTCATTTTGATGACATATTGCATGTGTCGATATTACATCAGGAAAATTCCTTATAGTTCATCTTTATGTTTCGTTTTTATTACCCTTTTTCTCAAAAGGATTAAAATAATCTCATCGAATTTTGCGTTTGCTCAGGTGTATATATTTCTAAAGTTTCCTTAATTTTTCAATTCAAAACTTCTCTACGCTACAATTAACAAAGCATAACGAATTTTCAGAAGTGGAAGTTACCTTTTTATAAAAAGGAGTCTCAATAATTGTATATTTACTTGACTAAAAATA
>JABHKC010000012.1 GCA_018692315.1 Bacteroidota bacterium
ATTTTTATAAAATAATTTATTTTTGATGATATTTCTATTTTCTTTCATGCAGTAAATGCTTTTGTATTAGACAAATGAAAAAAATAGAAATATCGCAAAAAGAGATGTTTTTAA
Organism: Bacteroidota bacterium; assembly: GCA_018692315.1. NCBI lineage: Bacteria > Pseudomonadati > Bacteroidota > Bacteroidota bacterium. Next base: position 115 of record JABHKC010000012.1, read on the forward strand.
TTTTGAACTGTTTTCTTAGAGGCACTACATATAATATCAGCTTAAGCAAAAAGCAAAAAGTGGAAAATTTGAAAAGACGCACAAAATTGGATTTATGTTATTATTTCAATACACTATATTTTCTAAACAAATCTGATAATTTGGGAAACAAGTTCGGGGATTTTTACATTTTTTCCATCAAGACAAATTTTTGCTTTTGCGTAATAAACTTCTCTAATTTTTAATGTGTCAGAAATATATTTGGTCAAATCTTTTTCCGACTTATTTTGAATTAAAGGTCTGCTGGTTTTAGATTTTGTAAGCCGGCTAAATAAAATTCCGGGATTGGTTTTTATATAAATTGTAATTCCTGTACGATTCATTTGTTCAATATTATCGTGAAAACATGCTGTTCCACCGCCGGTTGCTACTACAACATTTTCGAGATTGAGGATTTCGTCCAGCGAATTTTTTTCCATATTGCGAAATTCCAATTCTCCATTTCTTCGAAAAATTTCAATTATTGATTTATCGAATTTATTTTCAATATAAACATCCAAATCAATAAATCGGAAATCTAACTTTTTTGCAAGCTTTTCACCAATTTTTGTTTTGCCGCTGCCCATAAATCCTATCAAAAATATTTTCATTTTAGAAATTTATTTTAAGCCTAAAATTGATTCTGAGAATTATGAAATTCCATAAAATAAAACAAATAAACATTTTTTTAGTGGATAAAATAAATTTATCGCTGATAAGTTTTATTTTTGCAGATTGGTTTTCAATTTATTTGAAGAATGGAAATATATTAAATTTTTAGTTATGAAAAATATTGCGATAATAGCACATGATAGATTAAAAGATAAAATTGTGCAATTTTTAAGAGAAAGAGAAGATTGGATCAGACAGGTAAATATTATTTCTACCGGTAGAACTGCCGAATTTGTTGAAAGTAAAAAGGTTGCAAATGTTCAACATTTGCAAAGAGGGCGATCGGGTGGATATAACGAAATTTCAGAAAAAATAAAAAAAGGCGAAATTGATATTGTAATATTTTTCAGAGATTTTGAGGTTGATACTCATCACGAAGATATTCAGAATTTACTTTCTACTTGTAATAAATACGATATTCCTCTTGCTACGAATTATGCAACTGCCGAATTGTTGATTATTGGATATTTAAGAAAACAAATGGCTGAAAAAGCCAATTAGTGTTGTCTAAAAAATAAACTTTAAGTGAAGTTAAGAGCCAGTTATTTTGCTGGTTCTGAAATTTCCGTGGACTTCTAAAAATAGTAAATTTCAAGGCGTAAGAAATTTCAAAACCGTAGTTTACTAATGTAAATGAGGATTTTGAAATTTTGAAACAACGAAGAAATTTGCATTTTTAGAAGTCCCTTTCCTATAAAGAATTAAAGTTTGTTGAGAATTTCAGCAGTTTCTTTTTCGTATCCGGGTTTTTTCAAAAGTGCAAACATATTTCGCTTATAATCTTCAACTCCAGGTTGATCGAAGGGATTAATTCCAAGAGTATAACCACTTAAAGCACAAGCTTTTTCGAAAAAATAAATCAATTGCCCAAGATAATACTCATTGATTTCAGGTAATTCTATTTTGATATTTGGAACTCCGCCATCAATGTGAGCAATACTTGTTCCAAGCTCCGCCATTTTGTTTACTTCATCAACTCTTTTTCCGGATATATAATTCAAACTGTCAAGATTGGCTGCATCTTCAGGAATTATTAATTTGTGTATGTTTTGTTTGACTGAAATTACTGTCTCGAATAGGTTTCTTTTACCATCCTGAATATATTGCCCCATCGAGTGCAAATCGCTTGTGAAATTGACACTTGCCGGGAAAATTCCTTTTCCTTCCTTGCCTTCGCTTTCGCCAAAAAGTTGCTTCCACCATTCGGCAATAAATTGTAATTTAGAATTGTAGTTCACCAAAATCTCAATTATTTTTCCTTTTTCGTATAGTGCGTTTCTTGCGGCTGCATAAACGGCTGCCGGATTTTTTTCAAATTTAGTATCTTTATGGCATAGCTGTTCCATAAATTTTGCACCTTCAATAAATTGTCTGATATCGAAACCGGCAAAGGCAATTGGAATCAATCCAACAGGAGTTAAAACGGAATATCTACCACCAACATCATCAGGTATGATAAAAGTTTTATAAGATTCTTCTTCTGCCAATTTTCGTAAAGCACCTTTCGATTTATCAGTGATTGCAACAATTCTTTTGCCTGCATCGGTTTTGCCATATTTTTTTTCGATATGTTGTTTTAAAAACCTAAAAGCAATCGCCGGTTCGGTTGTAGTTCCCGATTTTGAAATTACGGCAATTGCATACGATTTTTTATTCAGAAATTCGAGCAATTCGAAAAGGTAATCTTCTGAAATATTGTGGCCTGCAAATACAATTTTTGGCGAATGTGGTTTTTTGTTGCTTATCTGAAAATCTGGTTTGAGGGCTTCGATAATAGATTTTGCCCCAAGGTATGAACCTCCAATTCCGATAACAACAAGTACTTCAATTTTATTTTTGAACAATGCCACGGTTTCCTCAATTTCCGTAATTTCTTTTTCTGTAATTGCTGAAGGAAGGTTGTGCCAGCCTAAAAAATCGCTGCCTGCTCCGGTTTTGTTACTTAGCAAATTGTTGCTTTTTTCAACTTTTTTTGAGTATTCAGAAATCTCATTATTGGTAACGAAATCTGAAATTTTATTGATATTTAATTCAATTTTCATGTTTAGTATTTTATTGATAAAGATTTTTTATTGTAAAATTTGTTCACCCATGCAAAGATATCTGCTCCATTTTTTTTATATCTATGATTTCTATAAGTTTTCCATATATTTTTATGATTTTGTCTTTTCTGAATTCTGATAAGGTTCGAATTACATTTTCGGTAGTCATACCAATAAATTCGGCAATTTCTTTTCTTGAGATTGGCAAATCGAACTCGTGCGAGTAAAAAACTTCGTTTGCAAAATAAAGCAGAATAAATGCCACTCGTCCAGGCAAATGTCTTTGGCGAATTTCTATTGATTGTAGAATTATCTTGTCGGAAATTGTGCTCATTTTCCTAAGAAGTCCCATTGAAAACGAACCGTTTGTTTTAATTAAATCTCTAATTTGTTTGAAATCGAGAATGCAAGTTGTTGAATCAATTAGTGATACAACAGAATAATTATAGCACGAATCTGAAAACACGCTTAATAAATTTACAAAATCTAAAGGTTTAGCTATCGTAATGATTTGCTCTTTCCCTGAGGAAGAAATCCGAAATAGCTTTACCAGTCCTTTTTTAAGGTAAATGAAATTTTCTATTACTTGTCCTTTTTCTACAATAACACTTCCTTTTTTGTATTTTGTTTCAGTTTTATTAGAACACATTGCTTCAATATCGGTTGCACCTACATTTTCAAAAAAAAGGTCTTTCATTTCACACTTTTCGCAGTTGCAATTTGCAATCATATTTTTAAGTTTTCAAAAAAATAAAATATCAAAAATAAGATAAATTATGTAGTAATAAATTGGGAATTAAAAATAATGTAAGTAATCAGTGTCAGAAACTTGAAATTAATATTATGCTTTCTCTTTGTGAAACTCTATGTCTTCTTTGTGATTCTCTGTGAAACAGCTATTACACAAAGTTGCTTAGAGAAGCACAAAGTTGCACAAAGATTAAAAAGAAATTATTTACAATCCATATCATTATAACTTTTCAGTACACTGATTAGATGAAAATGATAAATGACATTCTTTTATGAATCAGAGTAAAATATTATTTCCTACACCTCAAAATAATTTTAGCCTTTAAGTCAATAAAAAGCAGTTTCGTCATCGGCGATTTTCAAATGGCAATTTTATGATAGTTATCATATTATGATAATTATCATAAGCAAAAGTTTTCGATATTGAACTACTGCACGTATTTTTGAGAAGTGTTTTATTAATAAAATTGGAAAATATTATGAAAAAACTACTAATTTTAGGAGGAGGAACCGCCGGAACAATGATGGCAAACAAGCTTCGTTTGGCACTAAATGTTGAAGAATGGGAAATCACAATTGTCGATAAGCATAAGACTCATTATTATCAACCCGGATTTTTGTTTATTCCTTTCTCAATATACAACAAGAGCGATGTAATTAAGCCAAAAAGCGATTTTTTCCCAACAGGTGTAAAAGTGATATTTTCGAATATTGACAAAATTGTTCCTGAAGAAAGCAAAGTGCTAATAGAAAATGGGCAGGTTCTTAGATATGATTATTTAATAATTTCAACAGGAACAAAAACAGTACCTGCCGAAACTCCTGGACTACAAGATAAACTGTGGAGAAAAAGTATTTTCGATTTTTATACAATCGAAGGAGCACTTGCTTTGCAGCAATTTTTCAAATCGTGGAAAGGAGGTCATCTGGTAATGGCAATTTCCGAAATTCCATTTAAATGTCCGGTAGCTCCGCTCGAATTTGTTTTTCTTGCCGATGCTTATTTTACAAAAATGAATATTCGCGACAAAGTAAAAATAAGTTTAGTTACTCCAATGTCAGGAGCATTTACAAAACCGGTTGCAACAAAAATGCTGAGTGAACTTCTTGAGGATAAAAATATTGAGGTTATCCCCGATTTTTACATTGAGCGGATCGACAACGAAAACAAAAAACTAATTTCTTACGATGAAGAAGAAGTTCCGTTCGATGTTCTGACAATAGTTCCCGTAAATATGGGAGACGAAATGATAGAAAGAAGCGGAATGGGCGATGATATGAATTTTGTCCCTACCAACAAAGAAACATTGCAATCTAAAGACCACGATAATATTTTTGTTATTGGCGATGCGTCAGATATTCCTACATCAAAAGCCGGATCGGTGGCGCATTTTTCAGGCGAGATTTTATTCGAGAATATTTTGTGTGCAATCGAAAACCGCCCATTCACAGCCAAATTTGACGGACATGCAAATTGTTATATCGAAACCGGTTTTGGAAAAGGTGCTTTGATTGATTTTAATTACGATACAGAACCATTGCCGGGGACTTTTCCATTGCCGGGAATTGGACCTTTCGGATTGTTGAAAAACACAAAAATTAATCATTACGGAAAAGTTATGTTTCGATGGATTTATTGGCATATGTTGCTGAAAGGCAAAGAATTGCCTATAACGGCAGAAATGACAATGATAGGAAAGAAAAAAATCATGATTTAAATTGAGTTGCTATGGATGATGTTAAAACCCAGATAGATACACTAAATGCAAAAGTTGATTTAATTTTGGATTATGTGAATCAGCAGCGTCTGAAAACAGCTGCTGTTGATGATTTATTAAGCGATTTGGCGATAGTTGGAAAAGATGTTTACGATTCAACAGTAGAAGAGTTGGACAATGCAGCCGTTGAAATTGATCCTGAAGATTTGCGAATTCTTGGAATCAAACTGATTCGAAATATTAAAAACTTTATCAGTCTTATTAATTCATTCGAAAGTTTGTCCGATTTTGTTAAAGATGCTTCACCAATTTTCAATGAGCTAATAATTGATTTTACTAACAAACTGAACGAATTTGATAAAAATGGATATTTTGATTTTTTCAAAGAAGTAATTACAGTTTTTAATAATGTAATTAATCATTTTTCGACTGAAGATATGCACCAGCTTGCCAATAATGCTGTTACTATTTTAGAAACTGTGAAATCGTTTACACAGCCTGATATGTTGAAATCGGTGAATAATGCAATGCACATTTTCAAAAATATGGAAATTGAAAATGTTCCTGAATATTCTTTATGGAAACTGATGAAAGAAATAAATAAGCCGGAAATGAGGCGAGCTTTGGGTTTTATGGTGGTATTTATAAAAAATGTGTCGAACTCCCAGAACCAATTGAATGAGAAATGAAAAAAAGTTTTACGCAATCGTAATTCAAAATAAAATACATATTAACTTAAAATAATAATTATGGCAGAGAAAAATTATGCAGGATTGTCGCTCGAAGTAAACGACGAGGGATACCTACTCGATCATGCTCAATGGTCGAAAGAAATTGCTGTTGAAATAGCAAAAGAAGAAAATATTGACTTAGACGAAGATCATTTTGCGGTGCTCGATTTTATTCGCGAAAAGTATATCGCAGGAGAATCTCTAACCATCCGAAAAGTTGGAAAATCAGGAATTGTAGATATTAAAGGATTGTACAAGCTTTTTCCTGGAGGTCCTTTGAAAAAGTCGTCGAGAATTGCAGGAATTCCGAAACCAAGTAGTTGTGTTTAAAACTTAAAAAATAGAAATATGAGTAAAGAAAGTGATAATGCACCTTTAAAAAAAGTGTGTATAATTTGTGCGAAAGGCGCAATAGAGGATGTTTATGCAACATTAGTTCTTGCCAATGGTGCTGTAATGGAAGGTATTGAAGCAAAAGTATTTTTTACTTTTTTCGGCTTGGATGCGATTACAAAAAAACAAATGGGCAAAATTAAAACTGCTACAGTTGGAAATCCAGCTATGAGAATGCCGGGCGGCCTTCCTTTTCCTTCTTTGATGGGAATTATTCCAGGAGTTGAAGCGGGAGTTTCGGCAATGATGAAAAGCGAAATGGACAAATTGGATATTCCGCCGGTTGATGAATTTTTAGAAATGATTACAGCAGGTGGTGGAGAAATTTATGCTTGCAAACTGGCAATGGATATGTTCAAACTGAAAAAAGAAGATTTGTGGGAAGGAGTTGATAGTGTTCTGACTGTTGGCGATTTCTATGGATTGTGCAGTGGAAATAATACTCAGATAATTTTCACATAGTGGCTTTTCATTGAGAATTTGTCAGATATTTTACTTCAGGAAAGTCTGTTATAGGCTATTTCATTTTCTGTCAGAAAATAAGGGCAATGTAAAATTAAATTTGCTGCCCTTATTCAGCTTGCTTTCAATAAAAATATCGCCACCATTTTTTGCAATAAATTCCCTACACAGAATTAAACCAAGTCTGGTTCCAGTTTCTCCTAAGGTTCCTTTGGAAGAAATATTTTGGTCTATTTTAAAAAGGTTATTGAGGTTTTTTTCTGAAATTACAATGCCAGGTCCGATATCGAAATATGACAAAAGTTCGATACTTATTTGTAGGCAATAGTAAAATTTCATCAATGAAAAAATTATAATATGAATATGGAAAGTTCGACAAACTATTTAAAAATTATTTTCCTGAAAGGACTTTTTTGTACAGTTTTTTGTCAGACAAAACTTTAATTGCTTTCTGAAAAACAAGATCTTCTTTGTTTACAATTTGATAATATTCGGTTAAATCAAATACATTTAAAGCAATAAGAGCAATAATTCTATTTCTTATCTTAGTTTTTGACCGCTGAAATTCTTTTTCATTGAATGAAATCTCATTTTTTTTTGCAATTACTAAAAAATCTCCGAACATTTCTTCAGAAATATCAAATTCAGCTATATATCTATCGAATGTAGGATAGGCTTGTTTAAACAATTCTCTATTTTTGTTGGCATAATTCAACGAATAAAGATTAATTATGCCTTTGTCTAACAATTCTTGATAATAATTTGTATATACATTTGTATCAATTGGTATAAAAATGTCTGGCATTATGCCACCGCCACCATAAACCGTACGTTTGCTAATAAGAGTTTCAAATTTCAGAGAATCTGGAAAATGAATGCTATCCTTGTTTAATAGTTCTCCATGATTATAACGCTCTATCAATTCGTGATTATAATCTTCGTTTCCATTGTTGTATGGTTTTTGAATTGACCGACCGGATGGTGTATAATATTGAGCAATTGTTAGACGCAATTTCGATCCGTCTGGCAAACTTAAGGGGCGTTGAACAAGTCCTTTACCAAAGGAGCGTCTTCCAATAATTACTCCTCTATCCCAGTCTTGAACAGCACCTGCAACTATTTCGCTGGCAGAGGCAGAACCTTCATTTATTAATATTGTTAGACGACCATTTTCGAAATAGCCTGATATATTAGCCAATTTTTCTTCTTTCAAACTATGTTTTCCTTCAGTGAAAACTATAAGTTTTTCTTCTCCGATAAAATGGTCGCAAATGTCCACAGCAGTTTTTAAGTAGCCTCCACCATTGCCCCTAATATCTAATATTAGATTTTCTATTCCGTGAGCGAGAAAATTGCTCATCACTTTGTTGAATTCGTTAACTGTGGTTGCCGAGAAGTTGTTCAATTTTATGTATCCGGTTTTATTGTTAACCAGATAGGAGGCTTCGATGCTTTTTATAGGCAATTTTTCTCTTCGTATTGTAAAATTTAGCAAACTATTAGAACCAAATCGTTTTATTCCTATATTAAGTTTTGTTCCGGCTATACCTAAAAATTTTAGTCTGGCATCGAATTCGCTTAGTCCGATTCCAGCAATATTTTCATTTTCAAGAAGAATTATTCTGTCTCCCGGCAAAATGCCATTTTTCGCTGCTGGTCCACTTTTTAAGGTATTTATTACGTAAAGAGTATCATCTAATATTTGAAATTGAATTCCAATGCCATCAAAATTTCCTTTCAAAGGTTCTTCAATCATTTTTACATTCTCTTTTGAAATATATTGTGAATGCGGATCAAGATCTTCAAGCATACCTATTATTGCATTTTCAACAATTTCTTCCTCGCTCACACTATCGATGTATAGGTCTTGAATATAAGAAAATGCTTTGGTAAGTTTTCGTTTTTGTAGCTGTTCTGTTTGAGAATGAAGAAGATTTAAAAAAATAATATTCACAATAACTATTATGAAAAATGTCTTTTTAAAATTATTCAATTGCATAATATCTCTATTTAAAATACAAAGATACCTTTTATTAATTGATTATTGAATATTGATTATTGGCTATGACTATTGCCTAATGAATATTGATCCATGCTTGTGCGGATTTGCAATCTGTGTGTCAAGTACAGTTACCCATTGCGGTGTTTCTAAAAAAATATCTACCCAACCAAACTGTTCATGGTGAAAAATTATGCTTCATCAGGTTCATGGGTTTTGTATTTATCTGACATTTAGCAAAGATCAATATTTTTCCTAACAATTATGGATTATTCGTGTTGTTATATCTACGGATTGCATATCCATAATAGCGAGATTTTATATCTAAGTCTTAAAATCAGGAATCGTAATTATTTTGTTTACTACTGCATAAATTGTTAAACCCGAAACCGATTTAATTCCGGTTTTGTGAGTAATATTTTTGCGGTGAGTCATTACGGTGTGTGTGCTTAAAAACAATTTATCGGCGATTTCTTTATTAGAATTTCCTTCGACAATAAGTTTCAGAATCTCAGTTTCGCGATCGCTTATTGTGTCTATGGCTTTTGCTGTGTTGGCTTTATTTATTTTAATCTGATTATTGATTTTAGAATTTAGACTAAAAGTATCGTCGTTGATGTATATTTTTTCGTCAAATTTATTTAGTAATGATTCATCAAAATAGTTGTAAATCAACGCAAACCATTTTATGTGTTGAAATTCGATTTGTACTTTTTTAAATGTTTTTACGCTATTCAAAATAAAAATCGGATTTATAATAATTAAATCTGTCTGCAGCTTGTTTGTTTTCAAAATAAAATCATCGAATGAAGAAACTTGAGATATATTAAATTTTCTGCTATCAATCAGTTTCGATAATCCTGTGAAAATTATTTCAGATGGTTCAATAATAATTAACTTATTCACAACTATGCTTTTATTGTTTCAAGTTCCATTTTTTCGACAAAGGGAATTAAAATATTGTCTTCTATTCTTGAGTGAATGTTCAAGTCATATTCCAAATCAAATAAATCAAAGAGAATTTTTCGTCTGATTATTTTGTCGTGCTTTTGATGCAAATATTTAATTAGCAAGCTTTTTAGGTCTTGCAGTTTTTCTTCTATATCTTCATGGTGTTCTTTGTATTCTATTACAGAATAGTTGCTCGATTTTGCAGTCTTTTTCGCATTTTTAATATTGTCAATCATTTCTATAATAAAAGGAAAAACTACACGATTTTCGTAATTGATATGTTCGCTCACTTCCTTTAAATATTCTTCGTAGAAATTTGCCAGAAGCTGAATCTGACTTTCGTCATTTTCACTAATCATAATTTGAATATTGTTTTTTATCTCAGGAAATTTTTCTTCTAAATAATACCTGTGAGATTTTTTCAAATAATTGATAATGTCCTTAATATCAGTGTAGCTGAAATTGTCAATACTGTCTCCTTCTACATTATTGTAAAGATTTGAAATAGTGATAAATACTTGTGGATTTATTTTCGCTTCTAAGCAAACTTCAGCAATAGTTTTCTCAGAAAATCCCAAATCTATTCCAAGACGCTCAATCACAAATAGTAGCAAATGATTGTTAAAAACAACATCGGACATTTTCATGTCTTCGTATATATTTCGACTAAAGCTCATAATTATTTAATATTTTTATTGCAAAAGTATTAATTTTCAAATATTTGATCAGAAAATTAAATTTATGAAGCATAGAAAATTGCTGCCAATAAATAATTTATTGGTTTCATACTTTTTTATTGAATTTCGTTCAAAATCTTCTCAAAGCACTCGAAAAGTTTCGAGAGGTAGTCTATTTCTGTAAAATCTAAAGTCAGATATGGACTCATAATTGTTGAACGAAGCACAAATACTTCTTGAGTTTTTTTCCATTCGTTTTCGGAGATCGATAGTTTTTCGAGGAAGTGTAAAGGAATGTCCTTATAATCTGCGTAAGAGAACGAAGTTGATGATATCATAAATTCGTATTGTTGTGCAAATTTTCCGGGTTTATAATACAATTTTTCTTTTACGTCTCTATTTAATTGGTTCATTTGCTTCAGGCTTGTGTTTCCAACTTCATTGAAAGCATACATTACAATATTTGTATCGGGTTTCACAAGAGGTACAATTTCGTATGATTTTTCTCCAATTTGAAATAAATATTTGTCTAAAATCATATTGTACAATCTCAAAGCACCTTCAATTGATTCGCCAATTATTTTTCCGTAGCCATTAAGGTTTAAACCAACAACTTTGTTTGCAGTCCATACTGCTGCCGCTGCTGCTCCCGATTTAGAGCCTTCGAGAATATAGCTCCCGAGCAATAGCGGATTTTGATATTCGTTGCCTTCCTCGAAAATATATGGTGCAAAATATGAAACAATATTCCTCACTCGCTTGTCGCGAAAAACTATGGCTCCTGCCTGATAAGGAATATATCCTAATTTATGAGGATCGATTGTTACCGAGTCAACATCTTCGAAAGATTTAAAAGCATTATATATTTCTATGGGTGGATAATTGTACGATTCAGCAATTATATCTTTCTCGTGCAAAGAATGTCGTAAATCTGCATATGGTAAAAAATTGTATGATTCATCGATAAACAAACTTCTAACATATCCGCCATAAGCTCCATCAATATGGATGTAAAATGAGGTTCCTTTTTCTTCAAATTTTTTACGTAAAGCAACAATTTCATCAATTGGATCGACAGATCCTTCTTCGGTTGTTCCTACAACCCCAACAACAGCCAGGATATTTTCGTCATTATCAACAATTTCTTGAATTTTCTCCTCAAGGTCATTTATGTCCATTCTATAATTGTCGGTTACTTTCACTACAACAAGATTGTTTGCTCCAATTCCCAATATATCCACCATCTTATCCCACGAGTAGTGTCTTGTTCCCGGAACCAAAATTTTTCCAATTTCAAATGATTTGACTCCTTCGCCCCGAGCTGAATGTTTTTTTATTAGCTCGAGATCATTGTTTAACTTTCCAATCAATTCGAGTGTTTTTCTTGGCGAAAAATTCATCAACATTTTATCAGTCATTCCTTCAAACAAATCGGGTTTCACTTTTTTTATTGCGAGAGGTATTGATTTTAAATTTCGGGCAATCCATAGTGCCTCAATATTTGCAACAGTACCGCCCGATGTTATATGCCCAAATGCCTGATTTTTATCGAAGCCCAACATTTGAGCCAAGTCAATCCCAACCTGAAGTTCGAGCTCAGTAGTTGCAGGAGAGGCCTCCCATGCAACATTGTTTGGGTTGTATAGCATCGTGAGAATATATGCCAAATGTGCTGGCATGAGCAGGTCTGAAACCATATGTCCCAAATATCGCGGAGAATGCCAGGGTAGCGAACTTTGCTTTAGTGCCGAGGACAATTGTAGGAGTGTTTCCTGAATTTTTTGTTGAGTGATGATGAAGTTTTCTTCGCCTTGATCTTGTAAAGTTATGCTTTGAGTGTCGTTTGGGTGAAAATTCCTTCGCCAATGAATATGTTCATCTATCAAAAAATTTAGTATTTCTTTAAAAAATTTGTGATTCTCTGCTTGTGGTCCAAGAAATAAGGCTTCAAAATTCATAATCATTCAGTTTTTGTTTAAATTATTCAAAAATAGACTTTTTTCTGTATAAAAAAAATGATAATTATTTGACTTTGACTAAATGTATGAATTCTATAAAGGGAAATTCTAAAAATACAAATTTCTTCGTTGTAAAAGTATTAAATAAACTGTGGCTATCGCAACTTTTACGCCTTGAAAATAAACAAAATAACTTCGTGCATTTTGAATGCTTCATTTTCCCGATAACTATCGGGATTACAAACCCTTAGTAGGATATTTGTTTTTAATTTGCTCATGTCCATAAAGATTTATTTTTATCAAATGTAAGACAAATTATCTAAAAAAGTAGCAGACCTATAAGCCGGATTCTGTTTCCCAAAAAAATGAGCTTCTATCATTTGTCTAAGGTGTGGTTCGCACCAAACCTTTAGCGACCTACCCCTCGGCAACGAACGAGCAGCCCTTAAATGCCGATATACATGGTCTTGCAACCCAAAAGGCACACAGCTATTGCAGTCGCCTGCAATACTGGTGAGCTCTTACCTCGCCTTTTCACCATCATCCTGACTTTGCAGCCAAGACAGTCATTCTCTGTTGCACTACTATACCCTTGCGAGCATCTTCTCGTTAAGAAGCATGGTGCTCTATGTTGTCCGGACTTTCCTCCTCAAAAAATATTGCGGCGATAGAACAGTCTGCTACATTTGCAAAAGTACAAAAGGAAATTGAAAATTGTAATTATTTTTTTCTGTCAATCCTTTATAATTCTTTTCATCTCTTCAATAGAACGGGCTTCTTTTAGTTTGTCGTTCAACATTGGAAGAACTTGTCCGGAAGCTGAATTTAGGTTTTCTAAGATATTTTCTAACTCTTCGCCAAGCATTGCTTTTTTGTCAATACTTGTTTCTTGCTCATAGGCAGAAAATAGGGTTGAATATAGTTTTTTGCCTCTTTTATAAATGTATTTTGCCTGACTATCGTTTTTATACTTTATTACAAATTTTGTGTTTTTGTCTTCAATGGAATTGGAAAGGGATTTTAGAACTTGATATTTTTCGTTAAGGATTTCTAATTTTATCATCAATCCATTTCCTATTTTTATTTTTTCTTCTACATAACCAGCTTGCATATAGGCTTTTTTTGTTTTCCGAAGAGGCACAACATGCGATTTGTGAAGAATCGAAAAATCTTTTAGATAGTTTTTGTCAATCGATTTGTAGCTTAAATCTACTTTCTGATAAATTCCGTTTAAAGTTTCGTGAAGAGTAATCATTTTATCTAATTTTGCAATTAGTTTTTCTCCCTCTTTAAGCTTTTCTGAGATTGTCGATATCTTGTTATAGAGCTTATATTTATCTTTATTTTCGTCAAGTTCAGTTTTTGAGATTTCCTGGAATTTCTCGTCATATTTGCTCTCGCATTCTGAAAATCTATTTTTTATTGTGTCAATTTGATAGTTTATAGTATCGAAATATAAAGTGTAATTTTCAATGGAAGATAATATTTGGTTTCCTTTATTAATTCTGTTTTGTATTTCGTAGGTTTTTAAGAAAATTTTAAAACTTCCTTCCAGTTCTTTTACTCCAACTTTATAAATATCTGGAAATTTTTGTTTGTATAACTGCTTGATAGCCGGGAGTTTACTTTTAATGTTATCTTCTTGTACTGAAATATTGCTGTAGTTTTCAGATAAAACAATCGATTTTTCATATAAAGTTTCTCCTATTTCTAACTTTAGTTGAAGTTTAGAAATTTTTTCGTATTGCGAAATTTGTTTTGATAGTGGAACAATTTCAGCTTTATAAATTTTCTTGTAGTTCTGTTTATATTTGGCAGCCAGGCTTTCAAAATCGTCCGAAAGAGATTTATTATATTTTTTAATTGTCTCAAAATTAGCTGAAAGATTTTCTAATTCCTCAACTAATTTTGCACCGGCAAATAATTTACTTTCAGGCGAATTGTCTTTTTCATATATTACTTTTTGTGCTTCTATTTTTGGAATTTCATAGCTATAAATCGCAGGAAATTGGCTTAAATATTTGTTTCTGATATTTTCAAAGTTTTTATCAATTTTTTCGTCAAATTCTATAAACAAAATAAGTGCACTATCAAGGAAGTAGAGGGCTTCCAATAAATTTTTAGCTATCAACAATTTGTCGTTAATTTTTTCTGAAAATTTGTATTTAGTATAACTTTTTTCGAGTTCAGGGAAAAATGTATTGTATAAAGTGTCATAATGATTTTTGTATTTTTCTTCTAAGAAACTGTATTTTTCACTAATTGCTTCTTCAATAAATAATAGTTCATTATATGCAAGGCTTGCCTCTTCAATTTGTGGAATTAAATTTTTGCCAATTTGAATTCTATCTGCAACCGAGCTACTTTTTGTGTAAATAATAAATTGTTCGTTAATTGCATTAAATTGATTTTTGATAAAATCTGGAAAATCACTCAAATTTTGAGTAAATATATCTGTATAAATGTCATTTATAATAGAATCAACGATTTCAATTTCATTATATAAATATTCGAGAGAACTAGCCAAATATAAAACCTCGTAAGCAATTTCGTTTTTGGTGGTTAGCTTTTTTGAACCAATAAATGCTTGTAGAGAATCTTCTAATTGACTAATTTCGCTGCTAAAAGCTTGTGAATAAATACTGTTTTCAATTTGAGATATTTTTTCTTCAATGCCTGTCATCCTTTGTTTTAAATTAAAAGTGATGTCGCTATTTTCGAGAAAATCTATTTGAAGAAGCAAAAGTTGTTCGCCAACAGGAAATTTCTCATCCTGATAGTCTAAGGAACTATAAAATTCATATTTAGAAACTACTCTATCCAGTTCAATACAAATTCCAATATCGGATTCGTCTTTTCTTTTTTCAATTTTGGTATTTAATCGGGAAATCAATTCTGTTTGATAATTGAAAGGATTGGGATTGAACTCATCATTTAAAATGTATTGAATTCTCTCCAACCTGTCATTCCCATCGTAAATGAATTTTACACCCGTAAAACTTTCGTTATTATTATAACTACCATATGATTCATAAAGACCCATCAAACTTTGTTCTAACCATGTTCCTGTTTTTTTTCCGGCATCGTACTTGCCCGATAAAATCAAATTTCCTCCAACAGAAAATAGCTGATAGTCGCCATGTTTCATTGTGCTATCATCATCGCCAACATAATAGGCTTCTTTTAACTTTGTTTTCTCTTCACCATCGTAATATGTTTTGATGAGACGATTCTGGCTGCTCATATTTAGCCCAATAGCCAGCAACAAAAACAATGTAAATACTCTTTTCATAAGCTTAAAACTAAACAGTTTAAAAAAGTTATAAAGATAGCTTTTAAAAAATTATGATAAAGTTTTGTTTATCATTTTACAAATAATGACTTTAACAAAGCCACCTTTAATATTTTAAAAATATAGAAATAAAACTTAAGTTCGCAGAGGGCTCGATAATAGAGGCCGATTGAACATTGGAGCTGCTAAGCCCCTGACAAAGCGTGGTCTGAGCATGTACTGAAAGTATTATTGG
>JABHKC010000013.1 GCA_018692315.1 Bacteroidota bacterium
TATTTTTATTGACACTCAAAGAGTTATGTACAACTTCTAGTATAGTAAAATAATTATCCGATATGTCTAATTTTAGGCATCCCATTCAAAATCAAAAGTACATTTTTTTATTTTCATCAGAAAATTTTCAATTGAAGTTACTGCCAGACAAACCAAACTGCCCACAATTCAAAATAAACAACATTAATACTTCGACTTCGCTCAGCATCCACGATTGTTTATTTACGCTTACATTGTGGGCAATTAGCGACTCTGCAAGATTTTAACGATACTGCTTTTATGATTGCTTTTCTATTCGCTTGAAGCAGGCCTCTGATGAAAATAAAAAATTTGTACTTAATATGCTTGATATGGCTCTGAGGGATTTTAAAACTAAACAGGCTTATAAATAAAAACAATAATTTACTTAATAATATAGCTGCTTTTTTTTCAGAAGCCACTATATAAGAACTTTTGTAAAAACAAAAAATCTCAAAAACATTATCCTAAAATCAAATAGAATTTCAAAAATTTACCCTGATTTAGAACCGTAAATTTACAATACAACTATCTATTGACAACTTGCTAATATTAAGCTTATTTCGGATTTCCGAAATGGTTATTATAGAATTGTTTAAGAATGTGCAGTGCTTGTTCAAAGACGCACGGATTGCAAATCCGTGCTAGCTGGTTTTCGAAATGGTTTTTATGGAATTGTCTAAGAATGTGCAGTGCTCAGTGGGGTAATACATCATTTATAAATTTTATATGTTTCTCCTTTAGAGAGAAATTGGGATTAAACCAATCGTTGATATATCCATAATTTACTTTGCAATCATCTTTAATAAAGCCGCCTTGAATAACATTTCTAATTGCTAAATCTCTAAGTTCATTAATAGAAAATGCAACACTAGGATCTTGTCTAGGAACTGAAATGGATGGAAAACCATTATGATAAAAATGCCACTTATCTCCTGCAAGTTCACCACCAAAAAACTTTATTTCATCCATAAATGATAATGTATCATTCTCAATTATCATTGTCCATGTAAAACACTTGTCCATTTTTTTATTAAACAAAACATCCCCTATTTCCCAATAATTTTTCTTTTGGTTTGCATAACAAACTGCATATTTAATATTTCTGCTAGCCCATTGAATCAAAGAATCATTTAAAGCTTTTTTTACTTCTTTATGAAGAGGGTCTTTGTCTGTTATATATTTGTTTTCATTATAACATTTATATTTTTGTTTATATGTCTTGCAAGACAAAACACTAATTAATAGAATTCCTATAAAGAATATAACTAACTTACGATTCATGATTTTAATATTTTTAAGGTGACCTTTCTTGTTTAACAACATCCTTTGCTTTATCCTTTCGTTTGGCAACTCCACCATATTTACCTTGTGCTATTTTAGTTATCCAACTTTGGTTTTTTGTCAAATGCCCGTCAATAGGTCCGT
Organism: Bacteroidota bacterium; assembly: GCA_018692315.1. NCBI lineage: Bacteria > Pseudomonadati > Bacteroidota > Bacteroidota bacterium. The sequence goes on from JABHKC010000013.1 coordinate 1,447, forward strand.
TATTACCCTCATCAGGGAAAGCTTTAACCTCATCAGCAGCTTCCATTTTCGATTGAGGAGCAACCATATCCATCCCACTTGAATATTGGACAACCCTATCAGCTCCTGACTCAGAAATTTGCCCTGGTTGTTTAGGTGCGATATTATAACTCACCTCAACTTTGTAACCTTTCTCAGTCAATGCCTTTTCAATTCCAGCAGCATTTGCACTTCCTTGACTATGTGATACCAGTTTTATAGATTCAATGATTTTTCCATTTTCATCTTTTTCTAATTCAATCTCTCCACTTTCGATTTTTTTAATTAATGCTTTACCAGTTTGATATCCTTCACTATACCTTTCATATGCTCTAGAATTATAAGCTCTTCCTCCATCAACATACATTGAATGATGATCTCCAATCTTATCCATAAATTTCTCATCTAGTTTATTAGACCAATATTTCTTTTTCCCTTCTCCAGTTAAACTTTTATTATTAAGTCCAAATAAATCTAGCAAAGGATTACGGTGATATCCATTTACGAATATTACTAACCTGCCATCTGGATCTTTTGCTTGAATTGGAGTATTTAGAGCAAAATTATATGGGCTTGCAAATGGATATTTAGCAGCCAATGGATCAAGTGCTAACCAACGCCCTAATCGACTATCATATATCCTAGCTCCAAAGTCTAACTTGCTGCCAGTTACACCATCTATCTCATCGTCTTTCTCTTTCCCGTTAAATCCAAAACGATACCCATACGAAGCCATACTTCTTCCGGGCATTAACATATCAAGAATTATTCTTTAACAAACTTTTGAGCAAAAATCAGATTATCTTTGTTAAAAAGCTGAATAATATATATTCCTGAAGGAAGAATAGATAAGTCAATCTGATTTGAATTCAAGTTACTGAGCTCAACAACTTGCTGTCCTATAGAATTTGTAATTATCAAATTTTCAATATTTTCGATATTGTTTATCGATAGTTTCGAATTTACAGGATTTGGGAAAATGCTTATTTCATTATTTTCAATCTCAATTTTCTGGTTTACTAACTCAATATCGTTTACATCTCGTGGTTCGATTTTGAACACTTCAAAATTGTAATAAACCGGCCCTGTAACATGATATTCGAAATTTAGTGTTGGTGCATATAAGAAGAAATAATCATCGACAACTGCTATCCCTGAATTGTCGGTAACTTCCCATTCACCATAGCCTAAATCTAAATTACTACAAATTACATTTTCCAATTTTACTAAAACACCTTCATATTCTTCCGAGCTCATTTCGCTGGTGGTTACTACAGTTGCAGCCGGCATTGTATTATTAGAAGAATTCACTGTAAGATTGCTAATTTCTTTAATTTCAGTCAAAGCATAATATTCAGTAACTAAGCCTGTTAGAGATATTTCATCGCCAATTGTAGTTGGCAGGTTCGATGGATTATAAACATAAACTCCATTCCATGCACCGGTTCCGTCTTGCAAAAAGAAACCGTCGAGATTTGAATCGTATGCAGTTACAATTCCGTTTACGGTTACTATCGAATCTACATATGGAGATATTCCACTTGGGTCGGTAGTATATTGAATATCATAAATTGTAGTAAAAACAGGATTGTTTGGAATTGTATAGCTACCATATGCGATTGTTGTGTCCGGCTCATTGTCTATTGCAACAATTTGAAAATAAACGGTTGTTCCTACTGATTGCCCTGGAATTAGATTAGGATAAGTTGAATAAGTTCCCGGAGGCAAAGTTGGTACGAGAGTAAAAAGGCTCATTTCAATCAAATTTGGATAATTCACACCATCGGTTCCCCAATATAAATATGCTGTATCAACCATTCCATCAATGTCACCAATAACTGCACCTATATAAACTGCATCATTTTCTTGAGGAGGATCAAAACTAAATGTCTCTGTAATAGTCATAATATCGCTAATAATTGGAGGCATATTTCCTCCAAAGTTGTGCCATCCAAGATATGTAAAAGTGTTTTGATCGGCTACTATCCATTCAGAATTGTTCACATCTGTTCCGGCAGAAAGAGCCCAATCTAAGTTACCTTGAAGAACATAAGGTTTTCTAATAATTGTATGGTCTTTTGTTGCTTCTGTAACACCGGCAACATCCCAAGCATTGCCAGGGTCAAGATTTGGAACACCTATATAATCTAAGAATATGGAATCAGAGCCATTAATTTTGAATAAAGCTCGTGCATCGTTTCCATTAAAATGAACTACACTTGGAAACGATAAAACCTCGTCGGCATCAGCCGGACTGAAATATGCGATATCAACTTCGTCGGTCATAATAACCCAAACATCGCCATTTGCAATTGATGCACCTGCAGGAAAAGTGTGAAAATATGTCCAATCACTTCCATTTGAAGTTTGAGCAATTTGATAATTGTCAAGGGCTACAGTTGTCCCCGTTCCATTAAAAATCTCCATTGCTTTGTTATTGCTACTTCCTTCAATATATTCTGAAAAGAAAAGGTCGCCCATCATTTGAGGTGCTACGGTAACATTTACATTCCAGTCTTGCAAGGTAGTTCCATCTTGTGCTGTTACTGTATAAACTACTATAGAGCTAAAATCTTGAGCTACTCCAGAAATCGGACTAATTGTTGCTCCTGCAGAAACTGCTATTGTTGGTGAAAGAGAAATTAAGGCTGTACCAAAAACTACTTCAATTTCAACAGTATGATTTTGCATATCAATGGTAGCAGCACCGGCCTGTTCGTTCATTTCAAAACTAAGAATATCAGTTTCTGTACTTAAAGCAGCTTCTGTAACTGTTACATTCCAATCCTGAGTTGAGGCATCCTGAGCAGTTACAGTATAAACAACTACGTTTGAAAAATCCTGTGCAACTCCAGAGCTTGGATTAATACTTGCTCCCGGAGAAACTGAAATTATTGGACTTAATGAAGTTAATGAGGTTCCATTTAAAACTTCGAGCGAAACTGTATGATTTGCAGTATCGATAGTTGCAGGAGCAATTTGTTCAGTTATATCAAAACTTAAAATATCGCTGGCTGAGCTAAGAACTCCCATTTCAATGTCATTAGCATCACGAGGTTCAATTTTAAAAACAGAAAAGTTATAATTTAATGGTCCGGTAACATTATATGCTGTTCCAATATTTGGAGTAAAAATATAAAACAAATCGTTTACAACTCCTGTATTTGCTCCATCTGAAATTTCCCATTCGCCATATCCAAGATTATCGTTTGTGCAAGTTACATTTTCAACTCTTATCAGCACACTTTCATAATCTTCAACAAAATCGCTGAGCGAAACGAGCGATGCTGCCGGCAATGTATTGTTTTGAGAATGTAGTGTAAAATCTGTGAGATTTTTCAATTCAGTAATGTCATAATATTCAGCAACTTCGCATGTTATTGTAATGCTATCTCCAATAGAAACCGGATAGCTTGAGTCATATACAAAAACTCCATTCCATGCACCTGCTCCATCTTGCAAGAAATAATTGCCTGTTCCTGCTGCTGTTACAATTCCCGATGTAGTTACAATTGAGCCAAGCAAAGGAGAATCTCCAGAAGGATCAGTTGTAAATTGAATATCATAAATCGAAGTTGTGCCGCTAGCATTCATAACAGTAACACTACCTGAAACAATTGTTGTGTCAGGCTCGTCGTCTATCGCAACAATTTGATAATATATAATTGTACCTGCCAATTGCCCAGGAATTAAAGTTGTATATGTACAGTAAAAATCTGAAGGAAGCCCTGACGCTAGCGAAAATGTATCCATGACAATCTGGTTAGGATAAATAATTCCGTCAGTACCCCATGATAATTGTGCAGAAGCAATACTTCCATCAAAATCGCTAATAGATGCTCCAAGATAAAATGCAACATTTTCTAAAGGAGCTTCAATCACAAATGTTTCTGAGATAGACAAAACATCGCTCACAACAGGTGCCATATTTCCACCAACATTATGAGAACCTAAATTACCAAAATAGTTTTCACTTTCAACTATCCATTCCGAATTGCTGGCATCAGTACCTGCCGACAAATTCCAATCGATATTTCCCATCAAAATGTTAGATTTTCTGATTAAAGTATGATCTTTCGTAGCTTCTGAAACACCTGCAACATCCCAGCCATCGCCCGAAATAGTTACCGCAGGAACTCCTATTACATCTATGAAAATTGTGTCGGTTCCAGAAATCTTTAAAATAGCGATTGCATCATCGCCATTATAATGAACAGGACTAGGGTAAGACAATATTTCATCAGCATTTGCATGGTCAAAAAATGCTGTGTCCAACTGGTCGGCAATTATTATCCAAACATCGCCACTTGCCATAGTTGCTCCACCCGGAAATTGATGAAAGGAATTCCAATCGCTTCCATTAGAGGTTTTTGCTATCCTATAATTGTTTAGACTGACTGTAGTACTATTTCCATTATATATTTCAATAGCCTTATTGTAGCTGCTACCTTCTATATATTCTGAAAAAAACAAATCCGCTGATTGCGAAAATGTTAAATTTATAAAGAGTACAGAAAATATCAAGCTTAATAGTCTTTTTTGCTTAAAAAAATTCATAATAAATTAATTTTTAAATGATTACACTTTCAATAATATTTAGACAAATGTAAGGATAAATTGTGAATTTTGTGCTATTAAATGTGAATTTTGAGTTACATTTTACATGTAACAACAAATGTGATTCTAAAAAACTTACACAATCCGGAGAATTTAAATCATTGAAAATAACATATTTGCGCTCGTTTGTTCCATAAAAAATTATCATCCATTATTTTAATACTTTTTCATTGACCATTTTTCATTTAGTTAAGATATGTTAAATTATTGAAATGGATAAAATAGTGATAAAAAATTTGTCGTTTCGTAATAGATTTTATTAATTTTATGTTCAATATAAATTTTGTAATTATGAAGACTAAACAAGTAATTTTTATTTTGATAGCATCGATTTTGAGCAGTTTAATTTCTGTTTATATCTTTTCAGAAACACAACAAACTACCAGCAATAATGAAAATGCAAGTACAGTAAATCAAGAAACACCTATTAATTATACTAAATTTTCACCCTCCCAACCAACATCAAACATTGATTTTACAAATGCTGCTGAAAAAACTATACATGCAGTAGTTCATGTAAAAACTAAAAGTGTTCAAGACAAATATTATTCTGGAAATTCACTGTTCGATTTTTTCTTTGACGATGGGAACTATAATCACTCACCCCAACCTCAAATAGGTTCGGGCTCAGGTGTGATTATTTCAAATGATGGATATATAGTTACTAACAATCATGTGATAGAAAATTCCGATGAAATTGAAGTTATATTAAATGACAAAAGGTCATATTCTGCTAAATTGGTGGGCACCGATCCAACAACTGATATCGCACTTCTAAAAATTGATGAAAACGAACTTTCATATGTAAGTTATGGAAACTCCGATGAATTGAGAATTGGAGAATGGGTACTTGCAGTTGGTAATCCATTCAACTTAACTTCCACTGTTACAGCCGGAATAGTTAGTGCAAAAGCAAGAAACATTAATATACTTTCCCGAAATTTTGCAATAGAATCATTTATTCAGACCGATGCAGCAGTAAATCCAGGAAATAGTGGTGGTGCATTAGTTAGCAATTCGGGCGATTTAATTGGTATAAACACTGCGATTGCCTCACGAACAGGTTCATACATAGGGTATTCGTTCGCAATTCCTGTAAACATTGTTAAGAAAGTTGTTGCCGATATTATCGAATTTGGAGAGGTTCAAAGGGCATATATAGGAATATCAATTAGAGATCTTGACGCAGTTTTGGCCGAAGAAATAGGCATCGACAATATAAAAGGTGTATATGTAACAGGCCTTACTAATGGTGGAGCTGCTGCAGAAGCCGGTATAGAAAAAGGAGATGTAATTACTCAAATCAATGATGTTGAAGTCAATTATATGGCTGAACTTCAGGAACAAGTCAGTAAATTTCGACCAGGAGATCATATTTCAATTACAGTAAATAGAGATGGGAAAAAGAAAAATCTTAATGTTGTTCTAAGAAACAAACATGGGAACACTAAAATTGTGAAAACAGAAAATGTTGAAATTTACGGAGCAAAATTCAAGAAAATTTCTCAAACAGACAAAAGAAAGTATAGAATAAATAGTGGAGTAAAAATCACAGAACTCAGTTCAGGAAAACTCCAGGAAGCTGGAATAAAAGAAGGATTTATCATCACAAGTATCAATAAATACGAAATCGAAAATATTGACGACATAGTTAGCATTTTCAATAATGAGAATGGAGGAATATTTATTGAAGGAATATATCCGAATGGAATGGCAGCATATTATGCTTTTGGAAAATAAAAATCGATCATGATTATATAGAGTTTTGATATTTATATTGCTTAAAATCAAATAATTCTATTGTATTTTAAAATCAAAAAAATCCTTCAATTAATTCGAGTTAAAAAATGTTAAATCAAATATTGGAAAGTAATATTTTATACATTTGCCAAGTATTATATTTTTAAAATAATTAATTAAAAAATGTTATTGTTATGAGAAAAGCACTTTTTTCACTTTTAGTTTTATTTGTCGCAGGAACTACTATTTTAGCTGCTCAGCAAAAAAAATCACATATTTCATTTAATAAAACCAGCCACGACTATGGAACCATACAAGAAGCGGACGGAAAGGCTAACTATAAATATACCTTCACAAATACTGGTGGTGAGCCATTGGTTTTAACAAATGTGAAAGCTTCGTGTGGTTGTACTTCACCAACTTGGACAAAACAACCTATTGCTCCCGGATCTAAAGGGTTTGTAGGAGTTGCATTCGATCCAAAAAACAGACCAGGCAAATTTCATAAAACAATAACCGTAACTACCAACTCCGACAATCCAACAACTGTATTAAGAATTTCGGGAAATGTTATTGCCAGACCAAAAACCAGAAAAGATATTTTCCCAATAGAGATGGGTATTTTACGCCTGAAAACTAATCATTTATCTTTCGGAAAAATTACCAATAAAGATGTATTGACTAAAGATATCGAAATTGTAAATACCGGAACAGAACCAATTAAAGTTACTTTAATGAGAGCACCCGGACACTTAAAATATCAAGTTGTACCCGAAACTCTAAAACCAGAAGAAGAGGGCAAAATCGTTGTTACTTACGATGCCACTAAAAAGAACGATTGGGGATTTCTTTCAGATAGACCATTTGTTGTGATAAACGATAAATACGATCCAAAAAATCGAAAAAATATGATTTCTGTTAGTGCAGACATTAGAGAAGATTTTTCTAAACTTTCTGAAGAACAAAAAGTTGATGCTCCAAAAATCGAATTTGATAAAAAAACATTCAATTTCGGAACTATTGAACAAGGAGAATCTGTTCATCATGTGTTCAGCTTTAAAAATGTTGGAAAATCAGCCTTAATCATAAGAAAAACGAAAGCAAGTTGTGGTTGCACTGTAGTGAATGTAAAAGACAAAATAATTGCTCCGGGCGAATCAAGTACTTTTAAAGCCACCTTTAACTCAAGAGGTAAAAAAGGAAAACAAAATAAAGTTATAACTGTAATTACAAATGACCCTGAAAATTCAGCAGTTACACTTAAAGTTGTTGGGACTGTAAACATTCCTCAGAAATAATAAAGAATTAGAAACTTGTTCAATATATGAAATAGCCCTTTTAAGGGCTATTTTTTTTTAAACACAAATGAGTTTTCAAGTTCAATTATATCTTTGCACTAATTTTTATTTAAGCTTAAATATCAGATGTTAGAAAATGATAGCACACTAAAAGTAAATAAAGGAATTCCTCCTCCACCATCTATAAACGAATCTTCGAAAAGTAGATTTAAGAAAAAGCAAAAAAAATTGCTCTCTCATGATGAATATGTTCAAGGAATTTTGAACTCAAATATTACTGTTCTAAGCAAGGCTATCACCCTAATAGAAAGTTCATTAATTCAGCATCAGGAAATTGCAGGTCAAATAATTGAAAAATGTCTTCCTTTTTCAGGAAAATCAATGCGTATTGGAATAACCGGTGTTCCGGGAGTTGGGAAAAGTACATTTATTGAAGCATTAGGAAATAGTATCACTGTAAATGGAAATCGACTTGCTGTACTTGCAATCGATCCAAGTAGCGATATTTCAAAAGGCAGCATTCTCGGCGATAAAACAAGAATGGAAACTCTTTCGACAAATCCAAAAGCATATATCAGACCCTCGCCATCGGCCGGAACTCTTGGTGGAGTTGCCCGAAAAACCCGGGAAACTATAATTCTTTGCGAAGCTGCAGGTTTCGATACAATTTTTGTGGAAACTGTCGGAGTTGGGCAATCTGAAACTGCGGTTAATTCTATGGTCGATTTTTTTCTACTTCTAATGATTACTGGAGCCGGAGACGAGCTTCAGGGAATAAAGCGTGGAATTATGGAAATGGCTGACTTAATTGCAATTACGAAAGCCGATGGTAATAATATTGAAAGAGCTAAAATTACGAAATCGGAACTTATGAATGCACTACATTTATTCCCCCTGCGCCAATCGAAATGGGTGCCAAAAGTTTTTACAATTTCGTCTTTAGAACAATCAGGAATTGAAGCTGTATGGAATTCAATTACTGAATATCAACAGTTTACTACGCAAAATGAATATTTTAGTCGTAAAAGAAACGAACAATCTAAATTTTGGATGTATGAAACAATCAACGAATCTCTAAAAAATAACTTTTATAAAAGAGAAGGAATTTCTGAAAAATTGAGAACATTGGAACAAGATATAATTCAGAATAAAATGAGCTCATTTTCAGCAGCAAACGCATTATTAAATCAATATTTTAAGCATAAGAATGATTAAAAAAGTAACAGTTTTTTGTGCTTCGAGCCGAAAAGCAGCAGATAGTTTTTTTTCGGAAACCGAAAAAATTGCGAAAATTTTAGTGAAACATAAAATTACAAGTATTTATGGCGGAGGAGCTGTTGGCTTAATGGGAAAGCTTGCTGACACAATAATCTCTGAAGGAGGAGAAATTATTGGTGTGATTCCGGAATTTATGAAAAAAGTAGAATGGGATCACAAATCTGTAAAAAACATGATTACTGTTGAGGATATGCACGAGCGAAAAAAAGTATTGATAGAAAATACAGATGCCGTGCTTGCACTTGCCGGTGGCACCGGAACCATTGAAGAACTGTTTGAAGTAATTACATTGAAAAGGCTTGGGATTTTTACAAAACCAATAATAATTCTGAATTCAAACAATTACTATTCGCCTCTGATTCAGATGCTTGAAAATTGCATAGAAGGAAAGTTTCTCAACGAAATACATCGCAAAATGTGGACAATAATTGAAAAACCGGAAGAATTATTGGATGCAATAAATAACTCATCAGAATGGTCGGAAAAATCGAGGGATTTTGCTTTGGTTTAAAAGTTTATCGTATATCCATAAACTTCTTTTTTATCATTATTTGAATCTTTAGGTTTTTCTTCTTTTGTTGTAATTTTATACTCGTAGTTTATCTGCATTCCAAGATTTTTCCTTCCAAAATTTATTCGCAGCTTCATTGTTTTTCTAACTTTCAATCCTTTGTTGAAGGTTTTATTATATTTCAAAAGTTTCACTATACGAATAGCTTCCGCATCGCAATCAATATCGAGACTTTTCAATATTTTCGGTGAAGAAACAATTCCGTTGTGGTCAACAATAAAGCTTAAATGAACGCTTCCTTCAATATTTTTTCGAGCTGCACTTTCAGGATATTTTATATTCCTGTTAATAAAATTATTTAGCGCCTCGCTCCCACCCGGGTATGTTGGTATTTTTATGAACTTCTTTTCCTTATTTTCCTTTTTCATCATTCAATAATTTGTGATAAAATTAATGAATATTTACTTCCGTTTCTATATTTATTCCAAATTTGTCTAAAACCGATTTTTTTATCTGTTCAGAAAAATTCAAAATCTCATTTCCAGTGGCATTCCCATGATTTACAATCACCAGAGCTTGATTTTTATGCACACCTACATTTTCAATTTGTTTGCCTTTCCAACCACATTTTTCAATTAGCCATCCGGCAGACAATTTTCTATCATTTTCTGAAAAAGGGTAAATGGGAATATTTGAAAAAGTAGTTTTTATTTCATTTATTTTTTTCAGCGAAGCAATAGGATTTTTAAAAAAACTTCCTGCATTAGGAAATTCAGTAGTATCAGGCAATTTTCTTTCTCTAATATTAATTATTGATTGACGAATATTCGATAAATTTATACCTTTAAAATTTTTCAATTCGTTTTTTATATCTCCATAATCTAAACTATAATTCTGTGATTTCGACAGACGAAAAATGACAGAAGTAATTAAGAATTTATTTTTCAGGCTGTTTTTAAAAATACTTTGTCGGTAGGCAAATTCACACTCGCTGTTCAACAAAACCATTTTTTTATTATTCTCGAACAAAAAACCTTCTATATACATAATTCTATCTTTGGCTTCAACACCGTAAGCACCAATATTTTGCACCGGCGATGCACCAACTGTTCCTGGAATCAATGAAAGATTTTCTAATCCAGATAAATTATTTTCGACTGCCCACTCCACAAAATCGTCCCAAACAGTTCCAGCTTGTACTTTTACTAGAACTTGTTCATTTTCATTTTCCAGAATTTCAATTCCAATGTTTTTAGGATGAATAATTATGCCCTCAAATTTTTTAGTAAAAAGAATGTTGCTACCACATCCAAGAGTCAATACCTTGTTAAACTGTGATTTAATTTCATTTTTTATAGCAAACTTTACAAATTCATCTGTATCATAAAATTCAAAAAAGAATTCAGCAGATTCATCAATATTAAAAGTATTGTGTTTTTTTAAAGAATAATTATGAAAAAAGTTGCTAAGCATTATGTTTTTATAAGGGATTGCAAAATACTAATATTTTTCTAACATTTCGATAACATCTTCAAGTTTCCCATCCACTTTTGCTGGATCAATTTGCAAAATTTCGGCAATTAGCGGATAAATATCAATATTATCGAAAGTTGGGTGTGAATAATTGGATTTAAAATTGGGACCGATAGCATAAAAAATTGCATGCATATTCAAGTTTTCATTGTCGTATCCATGATTTCCTTTCAAATATGATAATTCTCCATCATTAAAAACAATAGTGTAGGCACTATCTGCAACAATAGTTACATCAAGAGTTCTGGAGTTTTTTCCATAATGAAATCTATTGGGAAAATCTTCGGATTTACATGCAAAAATATGCTCAACATCAGAAATCTGGGATAAAAATGTATCAATAAAACCTGGCTTAATTTTTAGATTAAAAACCGGACTTCCACCAGTAAAAATTTCAATAAGGGAAGTGTCAGCAAAATTACTGATATTCACTATTTTATCATTAGAAATATCCTGCATTCCATGGTCGGAAGTAAAAATCAAATTGATTTGATCCTTATGTGGTAAATTATTGATTTTATTAAGAAAAACTCCAACAAGGCTATCCAGATAAATTATTGTTTGTTTTGTATCTCGGCTATTTGTTCCAGACATATGACCTTCAGAATCAGGTTCGTGCATGTACCAAGTTATCAGTTGGGGTCTTTTGTTTTTGGGCAGCTCAAGCCATGCAATCACAGAATCAATTCTCTGCTCGAAAGCAAAACTATGGTCATATTTTTTCCAATAGCTAGGGTAAGTTCCACAAACTGCCGCTTCTGAACCAACCCAAAAATAGGAAGCACTAATTATTCCTTGTTTTTCAGCAGTTACCCAAATTGGTTCTCCACCATAGAATTCAGGGTTTTCTATTGCATCCCTATCTCCTATTCGATAAAATAAATCCATTTTCTCATCATAGAAATTATTATTTACAATTCCATGATTGTCAGGATATAATCCGGTTGCTATTGAATAATGATTTGGGAATGTTTTTGTTGGGAAACATGGTTTTAGAGATTTTGCTTTAACTCCATTTTTTTTTATGAAATCGAAATTTGGTGTATGAACTTTTTCAGTATAATCCCACCTAAAACCATCTACAGAGAGCATTACAACATATGATTTATTATTGCTTGTCTGATTTTTGCATGATGTAGCTCCAATTATCAGGACAAATAAAAAAAATGTTATTGTAGTATATTTTATAGCTTTCATTTTATAAATTGCTATAGTTCACTCTAATTTTTTATTAATAAAGCAAAATTGCTTAATATATACCTAAAAATCAGAATCATCAAAAGAAAAATCGTCTAATTCTCGTTTCTGTTTGATTTTTTTTCTTTTCGGTTTTTTGCCGGTCAATTTATTGATAAGCATTTTTTTCAGGGCTGGCACAAAATCAAAATCGCTTTTTCTAAAGATGAAAAGATTAAATACAGAACGATTAATAATTTTTGAATAAATAATTACAATTCCAAGAAAACTAATAGAATAACTAACATTTGTTGAAATTACCGCACCCATAGCTTGATATTTCGGAATTAAAATTAAATTCAAAACAATATTGATAATCAAAGCAGGAAGGTACAATAAAATTACCAGATAGGTTTTTTGTAAACCAGCAAGACGACTGGCAAGAATTTTAGCCATAATTACCAAAACCACTGCCGGTAAAATAAACTGAACTATCTGAACACTTGGCGTAAAAGCTTTTCCATAAACAAAAGGAACAAAAACAGGTGCTATAATATAAACAACACTTGCTGCCAAAATCCCAATAATTATTGTCATTCTAAAAAGTCTTGCAATCTGATTATGAACTGCCTCTTGGTTTTCTGTATTAGCACTTCTGCTGAGAATGACCGCTCCGAGTGCAAAAGGAGCCTGCCATCGCTCGGCAACCGAAACTCCTTGATTGTAAAATCCAACTTCTGCAGTAGTGGATAAGTATTTTAATAGAAGAATATCAATTCTGAAGTTCAGCTTCACCAGAAAAATTGCTATTGCATAAACAAGTCCAAGTTGTAGAAGGCTTTTTATAATTTTAAAATCAAATCCAATAGTAATTTTATTATCTTTTGCTATTAGCCAAACTGCAAAAACTCCAACAAAAATATTTGATATAAGCAATGAAAGAATTGCTCCAAGAACAGACCATTTGAAAATTACAACAAAAAGAATTACTGAAAAGAGATTGAGAAAATTTGGTATCCACGAAATTTTATTAGAGCGTTTAAATTGCTCACTTCCAATTAATATTCCACGAGTATATTTGTTAACTAAGCGCACCGGAATTGTTGAAAGCGTAACAACCATCAGTGATAGCGGAATTTCAGTTTTTTCGTATTGAAAAACTAAATATGTAATTATGATACCAACAAAACTTGTAAAAATCAGAAAGAAAGAAAGTACTGAAATTATCTTTTCAGCCGAATGTATTTTTTTTCCAATATGATAGATTGTTGCTCTTCTAATACCCAATTCTGCTATCGAAATTATCATTACCGGAACGGTCAAAAGGAAGGCGTACATGCCTTTTCCTTCAGGACCAAGAGCACGTGCAATAATTACCCCCAGAGCAAATTTTAGCACAGAATTAAACGACTTGGTTCCGGCTACACTCAAAATATCTACAAAAAATCCTCTTTTCGACATTTCAGTTTTTTGTTTGTTTAAGCATAGATTTAATAAATGCGTATTTATAGGTCTTAGGGTTTCAAAATCAACCTAACAATTTGTTATAAATCACTGCCAATAATGGACCCTTATTTCTCGACCACATTTTCATTTTAAAAGGCAGAGCATCAACCATAAACCTCTGCCAGTATGCAAATTTCCCGTAAGTAATCCAAACAAAACTTCGAAGTTTTACGACGAGATTTACTTTTTTATATTTACGTGAATATCCGGAAAGCTCAGCATATTTTCCTACTACCGAATCTGCAATTTTTAATTCTTTGTCAGAAATGCTTTTTTTCCAGCCATATATTTTATCCGAACTTATTGGCCTCAGCAAACTGCTGTGATATTTCTCTATGTGTGTTCTGTCATACAATTTAAAAAGTTCCTCCTTCTTCTTATGAAAGTTTAAAACTGATTCTTCAAACTCAACTCCAAGAAATTTGCACATTTCAGTCAAAACTTTTGGTGGATCAACAACCAAATCTTCATATTTTACTGTATGAAAAGAATTGGGATTCTTTTTTATCACCTTTAATATTCTTTTTGTTGCAAATTTCCATCTATAAGCTAAAAGTGAAGTAATGGGAGCTTCAAAATCTACTTTTTTTATTGACAAAATATTGTCGCGGTAATCTCTGGTTAGATGAATAAATTTTGCATTTGGAAAAAGCTTAACTAATTGCTCCGGATAAATTGAGTAAACAGGATTCTTATCACCAATAAGTTTTATTTCTTTCTTGTCGAAAAAAGAATTGAAATTTGAATAAACAACTTTAATTAATGTTTCGAAAGAATTTTCGCCTTCGCACATTAAAATATCATTTTTCAACTTTTCGAGGTCTATCATCCATGTGTCGAACTTTCGTTGATTTACAATATCGTAGTAAAAATTCAGCAATATTTTCTTATTCCAATTTTTAATTTTGGCGTATTTTGTATAAATATTGATAATCAACGGACATTCAAACGGGAGTACGACATTCGGATGAGCATCGAAAAGCGAAGCTAACAATGTGGTTCCAGACCGTGGTCTTCCAAGGATGAAAAACAATGGAGGTGATTCAATTTTTTTTATAGACTCATCAGTTTGCATTTTATCAATAGAGTTTTAAAATTTATTGCTTTGAAGCTAATAATTGAAATTTAAAAACCGAAATTAATCAATCATTTTCCAATATTTGTTATTATTTCAGAAACTTTCGGAGAGTTATTTTTTATATATGTTTTCATTTTATAAGGAAATCTATCAATCGTTCTTTTAAACGAATAGACTGCCTTTTCGTAGATTATTCCGGGCAATAACTTCAAATATAGCGGAACATTTTTGTCTTTATATTTCCGCTGATATCCGGCTTCTTCAGCATATTTACCAACAATCAAATCGGCAATTCTAATGTCCTTGTCCTTCATCTCTGTTTTCCAAATGTCAATTCTACTTGCATCAATTGGTTTGAATACCTTTTTATGATGATCTTCAAGAGTATGTTTTAGTTCGTTTTCAAAATATTGCTCCGTTTCTTTATGATAGTTTATTACTTGCGGAATGAATTCAATGCCAAGGAAATCACAAATTTTTTGCAAATGAAATTTTGTATCCTTCACCAAATCTTCATATTTTATTGTATAAAAAGATTTCTGCCTTTGCTTTTTCAACTCTTTTAAAAGCTTTGCAGAAAATTTCCATCTAAATGCTAGAAACAGAACATTTGAAGTATATACTTTTGTACGCACCATCGACAAGATATGGTCGCGATAGTCTCTTGTGAGATGAATATATTTTGCTTCCGGAAACAAACGGAAAACCTTTTTAATACTTACTGAATAAACAGGATTTTTGTCTCCAAGAAGTTTAATTTCTTCTTTCTTAAAAATGGATGAAAAATTCCAATAAATTACTTTTATTATGGTTTGATATGAATTTTGCCCTTCGCATGCAAGAATTGCTGTTTTAAGTTTTTCTCTGTCGATTGTCCACTTCTGAAAATCTTTAACTACAAGTAAGTCATCATAAAATTCTAAAAGCCTTCCTTTTGTCCAATATCCAATATCTCCATATTTGTCAAGCATATGAATAATTAGAGGCGATTCTATTGGAATTGAAACATTTGGGTGAGCATCGAACATTGTTCGCAATAGAGTAGTACCGGATCTGGCACGTCCTATAATGAAAAAAAGTGGTATTTTTTTAATTTTATCTATATCGAAATTGTTCATTCGTTCTGATTTTCAGAATTAAAAAAAAAGAAATTTATATTAAGCCTGTTTAAAAATGAATTCAGTATTATTTCTTTAATCTTTTTCTAATGAATAAAGGTAATCTTTTTTTCAAATATGTTAGAAAGTAAACTATTTTCAGAAACAAAATATTAGGAAGTAGCTTTATGTAAAGTAAAATATTGAAATTCTTGAATTTAGGATCATAGCCCATCATTTGTGCATATTTACCAATAACTAATTCGGCAGTTTTAATATCATTATCCTGCATTTTGTCTTTCCATAAATAAAGTCGTTTTGGGTCTATTGGTTCGTAAACATTGCTATTGAATCTCATCATTTCTTCGTCGTTACCATAAACCCTCATTACTTCATCTTTAATTTTATAGAAATCTAAAACCGAAGCTTCATATTCTATATTTAGAAACTTGCAAACTTCTTTTAATTTATCAACCGTATTTTCAACAAGGTCTTCGTATCGAAAGGAGAAAAAATGATTTGGATATTTCTTTTTCAATTCATTAATCAGCTTTGCCGAAAATTTCCATCTATAAGCCAAAACAGTAGTAGAGGAATTATATAGTTGAGTTCGTTTCATCGACAAGATATGATCTCGATAGTCGCGGGTAATATGTATATATTTTGCATTGGGAAAAAGCCTGATTAATCTGGGGACATTTATTGAATATAAAGGGTTTTTGTCTCCAACAAGTGTAATTTCTCCTTTTTCATAAAACGAAATATAATTTAAATAAACAATTTTGCACAAAGTAAAATATGTAACCTCTCCCTCGCAAGCCAGTAAGTCTTTCTTCAATTTTTCACGATCAACAGTCCATTTATGAAATCTTCGGGTAGCTAATACATCATTGTAAAAATTCAAGATGTCTTCTTTAGACCAATTTGTGATATTGTTGTACTTCAAACTATTATACATTATCACAGGAGATTCGATAGGAATCGAAACATTCGGGTGAGCATCTAATAAAGTTCTAATAAGAGTAGTTCCTGACCTGGGACGGCCAATTATAAAAAAAAATGGCAATGATTTTACATCATCTTTATTTAGCAATTTATCCATCAGATTCTCAACTATTTAATTATTGTAAATTAAGCATTTAACTAATTCTTTCATAATCTTTACATAAAAGAATATGATATTTTCACAAACCATTTACTATAATGCAATCTTGCAATATCAAGTGTTAACATAATTAACATATAAAGCTTCAAAAAAATGCAAAAGTAATATTATAAACCGATTTGAACAATCATTCAATGAAGAAATATGATTGAATAATTTTGAGTTATAGCTGATTTTTTTAGATTTCTTTGGTTTTTTTTTAATATTTTCGCCGCCTCGTAATTTATTGATATATGGTTTATGCTTTTTAATTCTTTTCAATTTTTATGGTTTTTTCCATTAGTTGTAGTACTTTACTATCTGCTAAAACATAAATATAGATGGATTCTTCTTCTTGCTGCCAGCTACTATTTTTACATGTGCTGGAAAATGGAATATATAGTTTTGATAATGGCATCAACAGCCATTGACTATTATGCGGGCATTCAGATGGGAAAAACCGAAAACAAAAAAAAAAGGAAAAAATTCTTACTGCTCAGTTTGTTTGTAAACCTTGGGCTACTTTTTGGTTTTAAATACTTTAATTTTTTCAATGACAGTATAAGAGGAATATTTGATTTTTACAATGTTTTTTATGACGTGCCGGCATTCAATGTTTTGCTACCTGTCGGTATTTCCTTCTATACCTTTCAAACCCTAAGCTATTCGATAGATATTTACAGAGGCCGCTCTAAGCCAGAACGTCATTTTGGCAAATTTGCCCTGTATGTCGCATTCTTCCCACAGCTTGTCGCAGGTCCTATTGAACGTTCCACAAGACTTCTTCCTCAGTTTAGCAAAAAAATATCATTTAAACATGCCGAGGTAGTTAGTGGCTTGAAACTAATGCTATGGGGTTTTTTCAAAAAAGTTGTTATTGCAGATAGATTAGCACTTTTTGTTGGAACAATTTTTAATCATCCAGACGAAAGTTATGGTTTCCCAATAATTTTAGCTTCGATATTATTGCATGTTCAAGTTTATGCCGATTTATCTGGATATACAGATATTGCCAGAGGAGCAGCGAGAGTTTTTGGGATTGACATAATCAAAAACTTCAATATGCCACTTTTTGCTCGTTCCTTCTACGATTTTTGGAAAAGATGGCACATTTCGCTAACTACATGGTTCACTGATTATTTATATATTCCGCTTGGTGGAAGTAGAGTTTTGAAATGGAGATGGTATTTCAATATTTATGCTGTGTTTATTATAAGCGGACTCTGGCACGGTGCAAACTGGACATATGTAATTTGGGGAGTTTTACACGGTTTATATCAGTTAATTGAAATTTGGACTGATAAAACCAGAAAAAAATTCTTCAAAACAATCGGTTTAACCAAATTTCCAACTCTGTTAAAAACCTTAGGAGTTATCACTACTCTGTTGTTGGTAAGTTTTGCAACATTATTTTTTGGAGCGAAAAATTTGAACGACTCCTTCATACTTATGCAAAATGCACTACATTTTGGTACACTTCAAGGCTTTTTGGCTATTTTCGACAATGAACTTATATTAGGAATAATTCTTATTGCATTTTTAATGATAGTTGAATATCTTAATTATAAATACAATATTATCAGCCTAATAGGAAAGAAACATATTGTTATTAGGTGGTCTATATATATTATATCCATTATTTTAGTTGCAACACTTGGAGTTTTCGAAGAACTTGAGTTTATTTACTTCCAATTCTAATTATGCAAAAAAAATCAATAGTTAAAATTATTTCATTCATTCTCATTTTGCTTATTGCGAATGTATTTATGGATTTTGCATATAAAGCTTTCTGTAATTCTCAGAGATATGTTAGTAAAAAAGATGCACTTTTTGAATCTTTAAATTCACCTCCAAAATATTTATTAATCGGAGATTCGCATGTTCAAAATGCAGTGAATCCACAAATTTTTAAAAGTAGTTTCAACTACTCCTCTCCTAACGAGAATTATATTCAAACTTACTATCGACTAAAATTTCTTATCGAAAATAGAATTAATATACCTGAAAAAATTATACTTCCCTTAGATTTGTCGTCTTTTACATATTTCAGATCCGAGAGATTTAAATACGATTCGTATTGGATAAAATACATAGATTATTTTGAATTGAATAATGTAAAAAAAGAAAGCAATAAAAACAATAACAATAAATATATTAAAAAATGGGTAGGTGCAAAATTCTTTTCCTATGCCGGACAATTTGATTTTCTGACAACTCTGATACTTGCAAAAGAATCGAAATTTTCGGAAGAATATTTGGGCTATAAACCCAGATATGCAGATTTCTCGAACAAGATGCACAATCTTAAAAAAATTAAAGATAGAGTTCGGCTCTATTTTCCTGACAACAGAATTTTTGATGCTGATTTAGCTATGTATTTTGAAAAAATTCTGAAAATCTGCGAAGAAAACAATATTGAACTCCTTCTTTTCAGAATGCCTCTAACTCAACAATACTACAATGGAGTTGCCGATATATTTGATATAGATAATTATTATGCTAAGATAATCGAAATTACAAAAAAATATGACAATGTAGTTGAAGTGCCAGATTATCAAAAAGTATTTTTTGAACATCCCGAATATTTCAGAAATCCGGACCATATGAATCACACAGGAGCAAGTATTTTTTCAGAAATGTTGAATAAAAGATTTAATAAATGAAATCAGAAAACTCAGTAGTTCATAGATTTAGAGTTAGTTTAGAGCAATTTCCAGACAGAACAGCCATTTTTATCAACAATGAAAGTTATACTTATTTAGAACTATCACTGATTGTTTCGAGCATTAAGGATAAAATATTATTGGAAGCGAAACCAAACAAACTTATTGGGCTTGTAACCGGCGATGATAATATTTACACTTACGCATCAATTCTTGCAATTCTTTCATCAGGAGCTGGATATGTTCCAATAAATTTAAAAAATCCAACAAACAGGAACTTAAACATACTGAATCAAGCGGAAATATCTACTGTATTAATTTCATCTTCAAATGTTAAAATTGAAAAGGAGCTGCATGAATTTAAGATAATTCAAACTTCAGAATTAGAAAAATCGAATATTGAGTTTTCCGTTGAACCTATTGACGATGAACAAATTGCCTATCTATTATTTACTTCAGGCAGTACAGGGACACCAAAAGGAGTTCCTATTTATCATAAAAATCTAAATTCATTTGTTGACAACTATACAAAAAATGAAATATATAATTTCAACGAAAATGACAGATTTTTGCAAATGTATGAATTGACCTTTGATCCTAGTGTGCAAAATATTTTTGTGTGTTTGTCCATTGGAGCATTACTTTTTGTAGTTTCAAAAAAAGGAGTTCTAAATCATAATATTGTCAAAACATTAGAAAAACATAAAATTACTTGGGCAGCAGTGGTTCCATCATTCCTCAATTATCTACGCCCTTATTTCTCAGAAATTTATTTACCAGAATTAAAATATTTTCACTCAGGTGGCGAAGCTTTACATGCCGACCTAATTAAGGAATGGTCTATAAGTATTCCGAATGCAATTATTGAAAATGTATATGGGCCAACAGAAACAACAGTGTTTTGTCTTTCGTATCGATGGAACAATAAGTCGGAAAAAGAGGCTTACAATGGAGTGCTACCTATAGGAAAAGTTGTTCAAAATATGGAGGCTGTAATTGTAAATGAAAATAATGAAATTCTAAAAAGAGGAGAAAAAGGAGAATTGTGTGTAGGAGGAAATCAAATTACGCAACAATATTGGAAGAATGAGAAAAAAACGAAAGAGTCCTTCATAAAAATAAAAAACACAGAAAAGAAGACATTTTATAAAACCGGCGATCTTTGTTTTGAAAATGAAAATGGAAACTTGGTTTTTCTTGGAAGAATTGACAATCAAGTAAAAATTGACGGTTTTAGAGTAGAATTGGAGGAAATTGAGTATTTTGCAAAAGAGTATTTGCAAATTGCAAATATATCGGCAATAGCTGCGAAAAATAGAAAAGGAAATCTATCTGTTGTTCTTTTTGTTGAAAATTTAAAAGAAGATAAAACTAAAATTATCAATTTTTTAAAACAGAAATTACCAATCTATATGATACCGTCTGATATTCAAAACATATCGAAAATGCCATACAATATAAATGGAAAAATTGACAAACTTAGTTTAAAAGACGTAGCTGATCAAACAATAAATAGTACTTTTTAAATACAAGATTATAAAATAGAGAATATAAATATTTACCAATAAAGATTGAATTAAATAATGCAAAGCAACAAATGAACTCTTCAAGCAGCATTTCGGACATAACATATAGAAAAGCCACAATAAAAGATATAGACTATATTGCAGAAATTCTAGTACAAGCTGAAAAATCGGACAATGAATATTCACCAATGCAAATAATTTTTGGATTGAGTAGTGAAGAATATTTTAAACTTATTAAAAATGTTTTAGAAGAAGAAGTTCCAGGAAGCGAATATTTTTACGACAACTATGTTTTAGTTTTTGTGAAAAATGAATTTGCTGGAGGTATTGCAGTTTGGATTGAAGGAAAAGGGAAAAAATCAAGTAATTTTTTGAAAGCCAGTTTACTCTCTCATTATTTAGGAATTGAAAAATGGAAAGAATCTACAAATCAATTAAAGCTTTTTGCCACAATTACGCATAAACGACAATCTGGAATTTTACAAATTGATTCTGCTTTTGTTGTGCCCAAATTTCAGGGAAATAGGCTGTATCACAAATTGATTCAATACGGTATCAGTCTATTTTTGAATGATATTGTTAAAATAAAAAAAGCACAAATAGTTAGTATAATTGAAAATGTAAAAAGTGTAAAATCGCTTCAAAAATTCGGTTTTAAAATTGTCAATGAAAAACAATCAGACATTCCCGAATTAAATATACTTCTTTCTGGAACCGGTTTTTATCAATTTGAATTAGATTTAATTAATTATAAAAATATAAAATATGACTAGAAGTGAAATCTTGAAAAAATTAACTGTTATTTTTAGGATAGTTTTAAAGCAAAGAGATAGTAGTATCTGAAAAATTAAACGATAACGATTTATAAAACTAGGATTCCTTGACTAATGCAATGATGATAAAGTAAGAGGAAAAAGGATTTGGCATGAATTTCAAATTCAAGAAAATGATATATATTAAAAAGTGTAGGAGACATTATAAATCTTATAATTAAGCATTAAACATAAAATGAATTATTCTTTCGTATCACATGCTTTTCAATTCAATACATTTCATTTTTTTATTTGAAAGGTATCTTGAACATTGTAAAAGTGCTATTTATTATAAATAGAAAAATTGAATTAATTTATACTTAATAAAATGAAATTACCGAATATTATTTCAGAATTATCTTTTAGAAAGGCTACAATAAAAGATATAGACTATATTGCAGAAATTCTAATACAGGCTGAAAAATCGAGTAATGAATTTTCACCAATGCAAAAAATCTTTGAATTGAGCAGCGAGGAATATTTTATGTTTATTAAGAATGTATTAGAAGAAGAAGTTCCAGGAAGCGAATATTTTTGCGAAAATTTTATTTTGGTTTTTCACAAAAGCGAATTTGTAGGTGGAATAGCTGCATGGATAGAAGGAAATGGAAATCAATCGAGCAATTTTGTAAAAGCTCCTTTGCTTTCGTACTATCTTGGAATTGAAAAATGGATAAAAGTACAAACCGATTTGGAACTTCTTACTTCAATAATGCATCAACGACAAGCCGGCACCTTACAAATTGATGCAGGATATATTAATCCAAAATTTCAAGGAAATAGTATTCCAAAAGTAATGATTAGCTACGGTATCAATTTTTTTGAGAATGAATTTGAAAAATTGAAAAAAGTGCAAGTAGTTACTATAGTTGAAAATGTAAAAGGACTAAAATCGCTTGAGAAATTGGGTTTTAAAATAGCAAACAAAAAACAATCTAATAACCAAAAACTAATAGGATTAATTTCAGGAACAGGTTTTTATCAATTAGAATTAGATTTAATAAAATACAAAAATGCAAAATATGGACAGAAGTAGAATCATTGAAAAATTAAACTCTATTTTCAGAGAAGTTTTCAAAAACGAGAATTTAGTTGTTACAGAAAATTTATGCGCTGACGATATTGAAGACTGGGATTCGTTGTTAGACACAGTTTTGTTGGACAAAGTAGAAAGTGATTTTGAAATAAAATTCAAATTTAAGGAAATCATTAATATGGAAAATGTTGGAGATATGATAGATCGCATAGTTGAACATTTATCAAAATAATAATCCTTTTGAAAGATACTATATGCTTTTCAATTCCATACATTTCATATTTTTTTTCCCGATAGTAATAATTATTTACTTTTTAATTCCGCATAGATATAGGTGGATATTTTTACTTTCGGCTTCATATTATTTCTACTTGTGTTTTAAGCTCGAATACGGATTTTTGATTGCCGGTTCAACTTTATCGAGCTATACGACAGCAATTTTGATTAGTAACTCTAAAAATGAAATCAGGAGAAAAGCATATCTGTTTGGAAATCTAATACTTAATCTTGGAATATTATTCTTTTTCAAATATTTCAACTTCACAATTTCGTCGGCTAGTCTAATTTTAGATAATTTTAATATTGCCCATCAATTCCCAACTTTAAAATGGATTTTGCCAATAGGAATTTCATTTTACACATTTCAAGTTGTAAGTTACACCGTAGATGTTTATTGGGAAACTCTAAAGCCTGAAAAACATCTTGGAATATTTGCTCTTTATGTTTCGTTTTTTCCACAATTGGTTGCTGGTCCCATTGAACGTGCATCTCGCCTGATACCACAATTTAGAATTGCACAAAAGTATGATTACAATCGTCTGAAAAGTGGCTTATTGTTAATGCTTTGGGGCTTTTTTCAAAAATTGGTAATTGCTGACAGACTTGGAATTATGGTAGATGAAGTCTTTAATAATGTAGAAAAATACGAAGGATTGCCTTTGATTTTAGCATCTTTTGGCTTTGGTTTCCAAATGTATTGCGATTTTGCGGGATATACAGATATTGCAATCGGAGCTGCTTTGGTCATGGGTTTTAAGCTCATGAAAAATTTCGATCGTCCCTTCTCCGCAAAAAACATTTCAGAATTTTGGCGTAGATGGCACATTTCGTTATCGTCATGGGCAAACGATTATATTTACAGACCAATTGCAATAAATAGACGATCATGGGGGCACTGGGGAGTTGTTTATTCAATTTCTGCAACCTTCTTGTTTCTTGGAATTTGGCATGGAGCAAAAATGGCATTTATTCTTTTTGGTGCTTTTATGGGATTGGCTTTCTATTTCGAAATTCTTACAAAAAATATTAGAAAAAAGCTTTCAAAAAAAATCCCAGATGTAATCTACAATAATCTAAGTGTAGTTCTCACTTTTTGCTTTTTCATTTTCACTTCTATTTTTTTTAGAGGAAATACAACATTGGATGTGTTCAGAATAATTGGAAAGATGTTTACAAATATTGAGCTAAAGTGGTATGAACTTGGGGTAAGCAAATTTGAACTTTTTAGTGTTTTCATATTTATTATAGTTCTCGAAGGAGTTCATTATTTTCAAAGAAAACACAAACTAAGAGAATGGCTGGCTTCTAAACCTTTCTTTATAAGATGGTCTGTTTATATAGTTTTGGTTTTTATAATTTTAAACTTTGGAGAATTTGGTGAAAAACAATTTATTTACTTCGATTTTTAAAAGTAGTTCAATTATTCAATTATATAATGGTACAATTATTCAATAAGCTGAATATTAATGATTTTTTTAACAACTTTTAAAACAATTGAAAACTCATAAATCTTAATTAATTATCTTGAAAATAATTTATAAAATAATAATTCTAATTCTAATTGTAATTGCGATTAATCAGATTTTATATTATTCGCAAACAAGCTATTCGTGGGGAAGTGAGCGTTTTCACCAGAAAAGAATTTTTGTAGAAAAAAATGCTGACCATTTTAATACTTTTTTCATTGGATCGAGCAAAACCGGACAAAATATTATACCCGAACTTTTCGATACAGAAGTAAAAGCTCAAAGTGGCGATAACCTTAATTCTTTCAATTTTGGAAGTGGTAGCATTGTAGCACCCGAATCGTACTATTTGTACGAAAATCTTTTGGAAAATGAGGACTTGAATATTAAGTATGTATTTTTTGAATTATCAAGCATTTCCACAGTTTCGGAGAAAGTTATCCACACAAATAAAGGCAAATACTGGTACACACCAAGTTATTACACTTTTTCATTAAAATCACTTTTGACATCGCAATACAAATTGAAGAACAAACTTGCAGGCATAAAAAATCATACAATATGTTTTGCCGAACAGATTTTCAATATACAATTTGTTCACGATTTGGTTGCCTACAATAAAATGAATGATAGAAAACTTCCAGATTTTCCATTATTAGGATACACTGCACCTTTGCAATCAGAAATTCCTGAACGCCTGGCAGGTGCTATAAAATTGCAAAACAAGTTTTTTGAAGATACCACTATTTTGACTAAATCTGCCAAAATAAGCCTGCAACAAAATTTCGACACCGATGAAGTAAAAAAATACAATACTGAACATTTCGAAAAAATAACGAAAATCATAGAACTTTCTGAAAAACATGGAGTTAAGATATTTTTTGTTTTGCACCCGGGAATAGGGAAACGCTACAGACAAGTTTTACCACTTTTTAAAAAGATAGACCCAAAATATCGCATCGAATTGTCAGATGCAAAAAAATACCCTGAGTTTTATATTGCCAAAAACTCTTTCGATGGAAAGCATTTGAATAACAAAGGAGCAAAAATATTTACAAAACTATTAGCTGAAAAATTCATAGAGCTAAACAAAGCCGATTGACGTTTGAGTTTGAAAAATTTTAGAACCAGATGAAAAACAAAATCCCAATTTTAATAATATTTTTTGCAGCCATCTTTGTAGTTTGCTGCGAAAACAGTTTCGAAAATCCTATTGACGATGATAGAATAATTGGTTCGTGGCACAGAAAATACAAAGTTGAGAATGGCATTGAAACACAATTTCAAGATAGCATTGTGCATATATTTTTGCCTGAAGGCAATCTAATAATCAGATATTATCCAGAGCTTGGAGCCTCAATCCCAGACGAAAATTATCAGTTCGATTTGCAAAATGGCGTTTTGCGCTACTGGAATATGGATATTAATGTCAGCGAAGAAAATGAGCTAACATTTCTTGGCTCAAGCATGCAAATTCAAATATATCCCAACATGTATTATCGTTTATTTAAAATAGAATAAATCTGCAATTATTTAGAAAATAACTTATTACAAAAAAATTGATATGTCAAAAAAAATACCTCATACCTATGTAATTGTATTTTACATCATAATTTTATCAGCCTTCCTGACATGGATTATTCCAGGCGGAGCTTTCGAGCGCGAAACAAAATATTTTGGCGATGGCAACAAAAAAGAAATTATTGTAAACGATTCGTTTCACTACATTAAAAGTTCGCCACAAACCTGGGAAATTTTTTCAGCTATTTTCGATGGATTTGTTGATAAAGCCGATATAATAGTTTTCATTCTATTGATTGGCGGTGCTTTTTGGATAATGAACAGCAGTCGTGCTATTGATGTTGGAATTCTTACTTTTCTCGCTTTCGCTAAAAAACTTGAACATTATAAACTTATAAAATTACTTGGTGTAAATAATATTATTCTTACACTTATCATGCTGATGTTTAGTTTGTTTGGTGCTGTTTTTGGCATGAGCGAAGAAACCATTGCGTTCATAATAATTTTTGTACCACTTGCCATAACTATGGGTTATGATTCTATAGTTGGGGTATCACTGTGTTTTGTTGCTGCAGGTTTAGGTTTTGCAGGAGCTTTGTTAAATCCATTCACTATTGGTATAGCCCAAGGACTTTCTGACCTTCCGCTTTTTTCGGGAATAGAATATAGATTTTTCTGTTGGATTGTATTAAATCTTGTTGGGATTTCGTACATTTTATGGTATGCTGCAAAAATCAAGAAAAATCCAAAAAAATCGCTTGTTTATGAAGATGATAAATACTGGCGGGACAAAAGCAGTAGTGAAGGAATGGAATCGACGAAACATGAAAACTACATTTCTACATGGGTAATCTTTGTTATAATATTTGTTGTCTTATTAATTTACTCAATTTTTCTTCCTCAATCGACACTAAAAGTTGGAAATTCTGAATCTACATTGCCGATATTACCTATACTTACTGCATTATTTGCTATCACCGGATATTTTTCCTTAAGAAAATCTGCTCAGTTTTTTGTGCTTAATTTACTTATGTTCACAATTTTGTTTCTAATTGTAGGAGTTATGGGCTATGGCTGGTACGTTATGGAAATTGCAACTCTGTTTTTTGCGATGGGCATTTCGTCTGGGGTGGCTATGAACTATTCGCCAAACCGGATTACAAAACTTTTTCTTGAAGGTGTAAAGGATATTATGTCGGCAGCAATGATAGTTGGACTTGCCGGCGGAATTATAATGATTTTGAATAATGGAAAAATCATCGACACCCTACTCTACTATATCTCAAGCTCAATGGGCGAATTTGGAAAAATGGCTTCCGTGAGTATGATGTATGTTTTTCAGACATTAATAAATGTTATTATTCCTTCGGGTTCGGCAAAAGCTGCTCTTACCATGCCAATTATGTCGCAATTTTCAGATTTGATTGGAGTATCGAGACAAGCCACAGTTATGGCTTTTCAGTTTGGCGATGGTTTTACAAATATGATTACTCCTACTTCAGGAGTTTTGATTGGCGTTCTTGGAGTTGCAAAAATCCCTTACGAAAAATGGGTAAAATGGATCACTCCTTTTATGATAATTTTAATGTTACTAGGATTATTATTGCTAATTCCTACTGTTACTATGGACCTTAATGGGTTTTAGAAAATTTAAACATCTTCTTTTTGCTTCGGAAATTGCTGAAAAGACAAATCAAAGATATTTGTTTGTGAATTGGCATGTTCAA
Organism: Bacteroidota bacterium; assembly: GCA_018692315.1. NCBI lineage: Bacteria > Pseudomonadati > Bacteroidota > Bacteroidota bacterium. Next base: position 29,473 of record JABHKC010000013.1, read on the forward strand.
TTGTCATACTAACCAAAATACCTTTTTTGTCGAACTCGGCCAGAATATTCTCATTTAAATCTTTTGTTTCGTGAATTTGATTATTATTAAAAACCATCAATAGCGTATCTGTTTCACTAAAATATTTTAATTCCATAATTATTGTTTTTTAAATGACCTATCAAAAAATGCATTATGTATTGTTTGATAATCTTCAAGTATTATTATTCGTAGATATTTATTATTTTCTTTTATTTTTGCCCAACGACGAATTCTACCATCAGCTTGAATTTCTTCATAATCAGGATTATTAAAAACAAATTCAATCCATTCAAGAGGAATATCTTTCCTATCCTGACGATTTCTCATATGCAGAAAATATTGTGTAAATTTCAATTGTTCCTTATTTTATTTTAATCCTTCGCTTTAGCCCAAAATACCATTAATTATTGCCATATCTTTCACAAATGTATAAAATCTTTTGCTCAAAGCAATACATTTTTGAAGACTAAAGCAAAATGGTTGTGTATAGCTGTATGTCCAAAAATGCAATTACCACTTTCAAATATGTAAAATCTTTAATTTTTTCGGATTTTGTTATGAGTTGAACACTCTATTAATAGATGTTTATTAGCTCTAAAGCCTTTTGTTTCCAATTCTCCCTTTCAAAAACAAATTCAATAATTCTGTAAATATTTGATTTTGTTTAAGCACTTTGTGGTTCTTTCCTTTGAAATTGCACATTTTACACAGGTTAAACCTGTGGCTATTCACATTAAATACCTTCGGCATTTTTTGATAATTGCAATTTTTGAAATTGTAATTAAATTTTCCAATATTTTATGGCTATCTTGTTACTCTGCCATAAATTGCAGGGCTACCAATGGATCCCCACTGAATTACATTCCTGCGAATGCAGGAATCCCTTCAAAATCTTAGCTCACTCGATGAGATTCCTGCATTCGCAGGAATGAGGTAAAGGCTGGTAAAGTTGGAGCGATTTCAAATTTCTATTTCCAAAACAAAAAAACCTGTCATCCCGATTTTTATCGGGACTGACAGGTTATATTTATAAAATTAAAAAAAACTATTTAATCACACTCATTTGTTTTACTTGCGAAACTCCATTTACATCGAGTCGGTAGTAATAAATGCCCGATTGGGATTTTTTAA
>JABHKC010000014.1 GCA_018692315.1 Bacteroidota bacterium
TGTACTATTTCCTTACCCGAACTGTTAATAAATCCTAAACCCTCATCATTCATAACAAGAGCCCAAGCTGGGTGGTTTTCTCCAAATTTCTCTATTCTTTTATATTTTGGTTGTACTATTTCCTTCCCTGAACTATTAATAAATCCTAATCCCTCATCATTCATAACAAGAGCCCAATATGGGTGGTTCTCACCGAATTTTTCTATTCTTTTATATTTTGGTTGTACTATTTCCTTACCTGAAGTGTTAATAAAACCATAAAGGCCATTTTTCATAACCAAAGCCAAGCCAGGATGATAATCTCCATATATTCCTATTTCTTCATAACTATTTTGTCCAATAGTCGAAATAGTTAATAATAGTAAGGATAAAATCAGAAGCAAATTTTTCATAAATCATTGTTTAGTAATTGTCATATAACAAAACACAATATTAATTATTTTATTTCAGCATTTTAAACAAAAAAGACGATAACAAATTTCTGTAGTTTGTATTTAGTACCTTCAGGAAAACTCCATTTTCTTAAAGCCATTACTTAAAAAAAAGTAAGGAATAAATTTTTCATAACTACAGTTTTTATGCTTAATTAGTAAAAATAATCAAATGGGTTGGATACAATTTCCGGACAAATTATTCACCCGTAACGATTTAAAGAGTGTAGTCGCGTTTTTAATAAAAAAAACAAGAGTATAAATATTTCCAGCAGCAACAACTGCAACAGATCTTCCTTCGACTGTACTCGTCCCCCCAAACCCAGCAGCCCATTCAAATTGCGGTGCTCAAGCAAAAATGCAAGTAGTAATCAATAAAAAGCTTAAAAGAGAAATTAATTTTGTTTTCATAGCATTAATTTTAAAAATATCATTTCATTTCTTAATGTTTGCTTTTAAATCTTTGCTAAATTAAGGAAAAATAATAATATGTCAAATTATTATTTTGGTTTTTTACAATTATTAGGTTTTCCTTTGCACTATTTCGTAAATATTTTCAATTATAATCTTCTATGACGGTTAAAAACAAATTAAAATAAAATAAAAAGAGCTGATAATCCAAATACTATTGCGATTTTCAGGTCTTTTTCATCAGAAACCTAATTCTTGCGAAGACAGGAATCTCTTCAAAAAGTTAGCTAATCTACATGAGATTCCTGCCTTCGCAGGAATGATTGTGCAGTAGGGCATCAAACTTTCAACTTTATAAACACTCAACTTCATAAACTCTCTTCTTTGACGAACTTTCAACAAAAAAAAGTCTTCTAATTTTAGAAGACTTTTTAATAACTAAACTATTAATAACTCTACTTTTTATTGGTAAGAGTTAGAAGATGAAATTTATTTTTATTACTTAACTACTTTGTTTGAAGCTACAGATTTCCATACGTTTAAAGCACATTCATAAAGACTTAATATAGGTATCTAATTATTTGCCCGGCATCCACCATGATAAACCTGAAAAACACTCCACCAAATAGAATGAGGATTGCCGGAATGAATACAGGTATTCTTTTCCCGGCAAGTTCAATTATTTCAAGAATAGCTGGTAATACCATCCCAATTGCTACAACAAATATCCAGAACTGCACAGTATATTCACCACCAAGGAAAAGCTTTGCAGCTTCAACCTGTACTTCGGGGCCTGCCCTGAAACCCATAAATAGATGAGCAATAAGAAATAGTTCGATAATGATTAAAATTAAATCTATCTTACTAAACATTTTTCTTTCTGCGTGATCCTTTGACATCCACATAATTGTTGCAGCAGCAGTTGAAAGACCTGAAACAAGGAACAAAGGACCCAGTATTGATGTATTCCAAAGTGGACGTGCATTGAAGGCTGACAATAAGATTCCAGTATATACACCAAGAATGACAGAATAGAAAATGAGTACCCATGCATAAAGTATCCTATTTTTAACAATCCATGACTCCAAAACAACCAGCATTTTATAGTTCCATTCCCAATTCTGTTCACCATCAGTTTGCTTTATGGCCAGTTTCAGTATCCAAACATAAAGAGACTTATCGAACTTAACCACCGGAAATAGATCCTTAAGAAAAGTTGCTGTCCAAACCAAACTAAGCGGTGTTATTGCCATCAAGGTCCATGCACCCCATGACATAGGCGACTCAAGTTTAATAGTAGTGTATAGTTGCCAGAAAAATAACTTATGTTTCAGGTCAAGAAACAGGGCTACCAAACCAAGAATGATGATAAATGGTGCTAAAATGGATGCTGATTTCACAGCAGTTTTATATTCCTTTTCTTTTGCGGCTATGGTATATAGGGCAGAAAAGAATATTAAGCCGGCAGCTAATCCTCCTAAAAACAGATAAACTGGTATTTCCCAGTGCCACATATTCAGATAAGGATCAATACCCTCGTTCATTCTTCCACTAACAATTATTTCTTCTTTCATTGTTCGAAATTTTAATTTAATCTCTTTTTATTAGTAGAGATAAAAAATCTGTGGTTTGGTACCAATTTCCGGGGATAGCACTTTCCACCTACGTGTAGCAAGCAGTTTACTTACTTCATTATTCGGTTCATCAAGGTCGCCAAAATACATACACTTGGTTGGACATACTGAAACACAGAAGGGATCAAGGTCTTTTTCAAGCCGGTGTAAACAGAAGGTGCATTTATCAACATGTCCTTCAGGATGGGAGAATCTGGCATCGTAAGGACATGATTCAATACATGCACCACAACCAATACATTTTTCTTCTGTTACTATAACAATGCCACCTTTTTCGTAATGGCTAGCTCCGGTCGGACAACATCTTACACATGGAGAATTGCTACAATGGTTACAACGCTCCGATCGTATCTCAAGTGTAAGTTTTGGATATGTTCCATCTGTCAGTTCTACAATCCAGTCGCGCGCATATCCATGCGGTACATCATTTTCAGTCTGGCAGGCTACTACACAGTCGCAGCATCCTACACACTTTTTTGTATCTATTACCATCGCATATCTCATGACTCAACCTCCTCTTTAGTTCCGATATTCTTTTTAAAAGTCACAAAATTTCCACGTAAGCCTGTACCACCCATTAGTGGGTCAACTAGCACATTGGTTATTAATTCTGAATCGCTTGCTCCTTTTCCATAAGCCCGTGAAAGTTTCTTGTTACTGTGTCCGAAGCCGTGAATCATATACACTGAATCCGGTCTTATTCGTTCAGTTACCCTGACTTTAATAGGGAATGAAGAGACGACTCCATCCTGATTTTCCAGATAAACTTCATCGTTGTTGTTCATATCCCACTTCTTCGCAACTTTTGGATTAACCCAAAGCTTGTTTTCATTCATCATATCATTCAGATGCGGGTTGTTCGATGTACGACTGAAGGTATGCATTGGTGCACGACCATAATTCAGTCGGTAAAAGTTTTCTGGTGGTTCTGGATGTTCTGTGTAAACCGGTAGTGGATCAAACCCAGCCTCCTCAAGTTGTTTGGAATAGAGCTCTATCTTTCCTGAGGGTGTTTTAAACTGATAATCATCGTATCCATCAATATAGAGTTTCTTTTCATCTACACCCAGCTGCACTACTCCTTTTTTCTTCACCTCATCGAAGTCCATACCGATTTTATCAAGTTGCCATCTAAGTACATCTTCATATTCGCTAAAATTGAAGAATTCTCCAAGTCCCAGTTTTATAGCTAATCGCTGAGCAATCCACCATCCTGGTTTGGTTTGGTATTTCGGTCGTGCTGCAGGAACTCTTATAGCTAGTGTTGGAATCCTGTTTTGAGCAATTCGTATATCATCATGTCTTTCGATATAGGTACATTCTGGTAATATAACGTCAGCATATCCGGTTATTTCCATTGGCATTGTATCAACTACAACAAGGAAATCAAGATTATCAATTGCCTTTAAAGTTTTTTGTGTATCAGGCATCGTAAGAGGCAAATTAGAACCTACTACGATCCATGATTTTATCTGCTTTTCACTTGTATTCTCAGGTAATGTAGCATCAAGAATAACATTAGTAATGGAACTTTTCGCAAACTGGTATTTACCATCAGCCAAGTCTTTCCAATCCCAGGCAGGTTTAGGGTAAGCTGGTGCCGGATACGCCGGAAGTCCGGTCTTCTGCGGAAAATAGATCCCGCCTTTTCGTCCATAGGCACCTAATATAGCATTTAGAATGGCAACAGCCCTAAGTCTTTGCGTATCGTCACCATACCAAGTAACATGTCTTCCCGGATTAATAATAACTGCTGGAGCAGCATATGCCATCCTTCTGGCTGTTTCCCTGATTACGTCTGCTTCGATCTTGGTTTTATCGGCAGCCCATTCAGGTGTATAATCTTTGACATGAGCTTTCAACTCTTCGAATCCAATGGCATATTTCTCAAGATACTCTACATCGTATAGCTTTTCATCAATAATAACATGAATCCAAGCCAGGAGAAGTGCCAGATCTGTGGCGGGCTTAATTGGAAGCCAGAAGTCTGATTTACTTGCTGCTGTTGAAAACCTTGGGTCAACTGTGATGATTGTTGCCTTATTATCGATAGCATTCGACATTTCTTGTACCTGTCCGTTGTGCATGTTCTCACCCAGATGTGACCCAATAAGTACTAGGCACTTTGTATTATCAATATCAAGTGGTTCCGGTGACTTCAATGCCTTTCCAAAGGTAATATCGAACGCCTCTTCTCGTGGTCCTTTACATTGAGCATAGGCTGGTCCGGCAATGTTTTTTGTGCCAAAAGCCTTCATTAACTTATTAAAATGTTTACCACTGGAACCATGCTTAAAGAGTGCAATGCTTTCTGCACCGTGCTGCTCCTTAATCTTGGTAAACTTTTCGGCAATTACTGATAAGGCTTTGTCCCACGATACAGGTTTAAAATACTCATTTCCATTTTCTTTAACCCTTATCAATGGTCTTTTCAGTCTGTCTTTGTCATAATACATACCGAGACCACCTGTCCCACGTGGACAGAACCTTCCGTTGCTGTTTAAGTCTTTTTCATTACCGACGATTTTCCATACTCCGGAATCTTCTCTTGAATAGATCCAGCCAGCACAATTCCAAAAACAAATCTCACAGTAATTCGGATATCGCAGGTATCTGCTATTCTTTAGCTGTCGCCTCTCCTCTCTCGATTTATTGTCGAAAAGTGAATTTGCAGAGAAGGCTGAATTTGCAAAGAAAGCCGAAGTTGCAGTTAGAGATGTTATTTTAATGAATTTTCTTCTTTTCATACGGTCAGTAGTTTACTTTTCAGAAGCCGTATGGTACATACCAGAGCAAAGAGTTGTATTTTTTTTCAAGCTCCTACTTAGTAAGTTTCATACGCCATGTTATAAATTCGTTTGATTGTAGAATCTCAAATAAAAAAAACCAACAGAGAAGAATTCTTAGCTTATCTTATTGGTTTTTAGATTACGAATAGATTATTTGACTACCTTGTTTCCTTTTGCGAGCCATTCATAAACACCACCATCATAAACTTTAACGTTCTTATTACCAAGAATTGAAGTTAATGCCATATATACAACACCTGCTCTTACACTGGATGTACAATAAAGAATAATCTCTTTATTTGCCGTTATTCCTGCTTTGTTAAACATTGCTACGAGTTCTGCTTTTGGTTTTATTTTACCATCTATAGCTATAACATCTTCGAAATGAAAATTAACAGCATTAGGAATATGCCCTAATTTTTCTGTTTTGCCTTCAGAACCATTAAATTCAGCTACAGGTCGAACATCAATGAGCATAGCTTTTCCTACTTTTACGTCTGATAATGATGCAATAGCTGCCTTGTTCACTTTTGGAGTAAATGTAGCAGGTTTAACTTTAGATGGGTTTTTAGTTACAGGCTTGCGACCTTTTCTCCAACCATCAAAATTCCCATCAATTATTTTTACATTTTCTGCACCCATGTACTTCAGTATCCAGTAAATACGTCCAGCATACTTGTATGTTCCTTTGTCGTACAGAATAATCTGTTTTGATGTTGTTAATCCCTTCTCACCAAATATTTTAGCAAGCTCACCAGCTGGCTTTAACATGCTCTTCACCGGTTCGTTATTATAAAGGTCTTTGTGATAAATATTAACAGAATTAGTTATATGAACTTTTTGATAGCTTTCTGGTTTCACACATGCTACAATAACAGTATTTGCATCTTTAGTAAGTTTAGAAGCATCCTTAACTGAGATTACATCCTGAGCACTAATAAAGAAAGGCAGAATAAAAATTAGTGTTAACAAAAATATTTTAATTTTCATAATTTTTAATTTTAATAATTAGAATTTTACTTGAAGCTGAACTAAGATATCATCATTTTTAACCTCGGCACCTTTTTCGGAACGATAGCGATAGTTAAATTGCAACCTTGTCCAATCGTTAAACCAGTAATTAAAACCTGCTGTAATAATATTCTCCTCTGTATTCTCCAAATCCATATCATAATCAAAGGTCTCCCATTTAACTACAGGTTGGATATTCCAAGGAGTCATATATAATAACATTGCATAAGCACCATTGCGATTTTCGCCGAGTGCAACAGGGTCAGTACCACATCCACCGCCAGCTGCCGGATAATAGTCACCTTCATCAGCAATATATTCTGCCTGAAAAAGGAGGTCTCCTTTTTTTACTTGAATTTCAGCAGCATACGACTGTCGTGTATCGTCATTATTCACAGGCCAACCATACCGAAAGCTACCTCCAAATCTTAGGAACTCCAACGGTTTGAATGTAACACGACCTATGAAGTCCTTTTTGCTGTTGTTGTCTTCATTCAATAATCCTCTTCCATTCATGATGGCAAATTGGTATTTCATTATTGTTTTATTGCTTCCTCCCAGAATCATTAAACCCATATCGCGTTGTGGTGCAACTAGTTGATCGGAAACAGATGCCCGAAAGATTGTGTGCAAGCCAGAGCATGATGTATTAACTTCCTGTCCAAAAGGTTGTTTAAATGATCCAACAGATATTTTTGCCCATTCAAATCTTTTATACGAGATAAAAGCATCTAATAGATAGGGACTCCCTGTTCCACTTACAAATTTGCTATTTTCCATAACAATATAGTAAGAAAAATCGTAAGGAATATTTCCCGTTATACCAATTCTTGCCCTTTTAAACTTGAATGTGTTTTCGCCCGGATCGGTTAACCTATAATCATATTGCGGTTGAAAGAAACCGAAAAGTTTGGCTCCATCATCGTCACCTTCGGGCTCTTCACAACCCTGTGCCATTAACAATTGAGTTGCAGATACAAATAGAAATGTCAATAGCAGTTTAAATAAATTCTTCATATCAGGTATTTTCGTTTAAAAGGAAAAAAGGTACCCGAGAATCCGGGTACCATAATGTTTTTTATTGTACAATTGGTAAATCTTTTGGATTTGAGTCGAAACCCCATTGGTTCGTAACATCGTCCTCTGGTGTTCCCCATCCTGCATTTTCATTCCATAAACCATTCATTCCGAATTTCAAACTATATGCTTCGTAACCCAAAACACAAAGAAAAGCAGTGATTACTGCCGATGTTTGTCCTGTATAACAGTAAGTTATAACATCTTTTAAAGGGTCAAGTCCAAGAGCTGAATCATCACCAATCAATAATGGATTAATACGAACCGCACCATCAATATGGCCAAAGGCAGCATAGTGAGTTTCAGAAAAATAATTATTAATAAAAAAGCTTCCTGGTGCATCTAAAACATCCAAAGGTGTTTTACCTTTAAAACCATCGGCAACAACAGCTTCAACTCTCTCTTTTAAAATAGCTTCACCATCTTCGAGTGCGGAAGTAAATTCAGCGGCTTCGTAAGTCTGATTGGTAGGAGCTGCATCATAAGTCCAGTTTGCATGCCCATCAGCAATATTACCTACATTTCCATTCCAGGATCCAGCAGTGGCATCATTCCAACCACTCATTCCCCATTTAAGTGCTTGGGCATCATGATATCCGTACAAACGCAATAATGAAGTTGCGTAACATGCAGTTTGTCCGGTATAGCAAACAATTAACATTTTCTTATCAGCATTTGCAGCCTCAGTTAAAATATCAGCAAAAGGTACATTAATGGCACCTTCAATATATCCGGCAGCATAATCAGTTGCTGATCTGATATCAATAATGTAGTGTTCACTAAGAAATGCTGCTAGATCATCAGCAGCAGGAGCACCGGTAACAAATTTTGCATCATCGGCATTTTTAATTACATGGTTAAGATCCATGTCAGTACTAATAAGGTAATCCTTCAAAACCTGAACAGGATCAATCGGATCAACAGTTTCGTCTTCCTTACATCCTGTAAAAATAATTGCAGGAACAATCAAGAAAGCAATTAAGTAAAATGATAACTTTTTCATAATAAATTAATTTAATTAATAAGATTTAATAACTATAAATATATATATAATTGATGTTTAACATCCTCCATCATCTGAGTCACTACCTGTAGCCATCATCTTAGGACCTGATGTTACAACTTCATTCTTCTCTACCAAATCTGAATAAGCAGCTTTCCATGCATTTAGTCCACCCTCTACATTCATAACATTGGTATAGCCCATACTCTGCAAGGCACTTGCAGATAAAGCTCCCCTTTGTCCTTTCTTACAACATAAAATGATGAGTTCTTCTTTAAGTGGCATATATAACATCTCCTCTTCCCAGAAGCTCTCCTTGGCAATTCTAAATTCAACTAATCCTCTTGGAATATTAATTGCTCCAGGAATGTAGGCCTTGTCGTACTCATTCTTTTCCCTAACATCAATAATGAGGTACATTTCGGCAGTATCAATGATTGTTTTCAGGTCTTCAGGTGAAATCTGGGGAACATTTGTCTGGGCTTCCAATACCATTTCATCAACTGTCTTAATAACTTTCACTTCTTTGCATCCAACTGTACACATAATTAATACGCTTAGGATTATTAAACTGTAATAAATCGATTTTTTCATATCTCTAATTTTTAAGGTTTTATCAGAATTATTAGTTCCATCCTTTAAGTTAATATTTCTTTAATTTTCTCTTCAGCTTCTGTCAATGCCACTATCATAATATCTTTCAATTCGGTAGTAGCATCCGATTTTTTCTTCGAAACAAAGTTAAGTCCGAGATTGTTATGACTTAATGATACCTTATGTATTGCATTTGTGTCGAAATGTAACTTTGATATAGTTTCGGTATTTTGCATTTTTGTGATAAAAAACAATATTATGGCTGAGAAAATCAGAACAATCAAAAAATCTGTTATTGCAATACGCATCTTTTACATTTAAACTACCAAAAAACATCAATGCAAATATAGATATTCGCAATATTGTAGCTTAATTAATGCTTAAGTAATAAATCAAGAAGAAAACAAAAATGGAATAAATATTAGCTTGATTCCACAAATATAATTTTTTGATATAAATCAAAAGATTATTTGATTAATTTTGCATTTTATTATTTAAAATAAATATGATGAGTAATATAACTGCATTTAATAGTTGTTCTATTGAAAGTGGAAGTCATTGGTGTTTCGACAATTTAAGCTCTGACGAAAAGGCAATGATAGAAAAAACCAATGTTGTAATAAAATATAAAAAAGGAGAAATCTTTGCTAAGCAAGGAGCTTTTGCTTCTCATGTAATATTTTTAAAAGAAGGGCTGGCAAAAATTTTTCTCGAAGAAAACCAGAAAACCTTAATTCTAAAAATTATACCATCTGAGAATATTATTGGACTTACTTCACTTCTTGAAGGTAATACGGTTTTTCAATATTCTGCCCAAGCCTATCAAGATTCCATTGTCCATTTGGTTGATATTAATGTATTTAGAAAACTCATAAAAATGAATGCAAAATTTGCATCCTGCATTATCAATATCCTTACCGAAAATGCTATTCAGACTTATGGTCGTTTTTTCTGTCTTACACAAAAACAGTCCTACGGAAGATTTGCTGACATTCTTTGCTGCCTTTCAGAAAGAATTTACAAACAGAGAAAATTTCAATTATTGCTCTCACGAAAAGAACTTGCAGAACTTACCGGTCTTTCGGTGGAAAGTGTTTCACGAATGATAAAAGAGTTTAAGAACGATGGAATAATGAAATTTCAGGGGAAAGATGTTGAGATTACAGACTTCGTTGCTCTGAAAAGAATTAGTGTAATGGGATGATACAAAGATGCTTGTATTTTCTACTTTTATTCTGAATATCACAAAGTTTTAATTAAGTTTTGATTCAAGCTTAACCACTTGCTTTCACTTGAATTTGAAATAGAAATTCTGATTTTTGAAAACAAATCTCATTATTAATTTTTAATCCTAAAATTCATGAATAATTTTTGCAATGAAATATAAAACTTTGAAAAAGAACTATAAAAATAGTCTTCAAAAATTGAGAACTTTTAATATTACCAACTAAACAATTTATAACTCTTTATTGAAATGAAAGAGGAATAAAATCTAAATACTTAATTTTCAATCCTTTAATAAAGCTCAAATTTTCAGTTTTCGCTCAATACATTTATAATTAGACATAATTTATTTAGTTTTGTTTACGAGCTGAATTTACAATAATACTGAAACAAATAGCAATTGGTCTGTATGCCAAATGAGACCATTTATAAAATGGAACTTCAATCATTAACATTGGAAAAAGCACCATAATATAAATAACATATGTAAAATATGTGGGATATAGCATTCCATATATTCTGAACATATGAACTAATATTCCGGTGATTGTTGTTAGAAATAATAAGACTAAAAATGTCCAATTTGTTACATGATAAAGTTTACTTTTATCTTAATTTTTTTTCAAAAAGCCCAATCCTGGACCGCAACTTGAAATTTAACCTCACCTGCCGAATCTTTCCCAATTTCAATAAGTTCCGGGTATGTTTCTTTCCATTTCTTCCAACCACCTTTTATAACCATAACTACAGGATATTCAAGTAATTCTAACGATTTTGCAGCTAAAACAGATTTTTTACAATCATTACAATAAATATAAACTGGTAGCCTCCTATTCGAAATTATATCAGAAAATTCTAATATGCCTCGTGGAATATTCACTGAACCCGGAATATGTCCTTCAATATAAACTTCAGGCTGACGACAATCAACAA
>JABHKC010000015.1 GCA_018692315.1 Bacteroidota bacterium
CCGTTTCTAATTCCATTTTTTTTAAGAATTGTACTGCTGCAATAAAAGCATTTTTTTTATTCATAACCTTTGATTTGATGCAAAGCTATGCAAATAAAAGGCTATAGAAGTTTCTAGCCTCCTTTTTGTCTATTACGCCTCAATTTTGAATTAAAAAAGACGTAACCAATCAGTGATGATAATAAATTGTAATATACTGAACTAAAGCAAAATAAGAATTCAAAACAATCTATAATTCATCAATTTAGCATACCGATTAGTTACAAAAAGACTAATTCCTGAAAGGGAATTTAATGGATAGTTTTTTTTGAAATATCAAATTATCTAATAACTGTTACATTTCCATGAACAAATTGTTCGGTACCTTCTGCATCTTTATATTTTAGGATATATATATAGGTTCCCGATTTTGCTTTTTCAGAATTTTTTAGCTTACCATCCCAACCTTCATTCATATCGGTAGTTTCAAATATTTTTCCGCCCCAGCGCTCGTAAATTATCATTTGAAAATTATCTGGATCTATTGTGCTATTTTCAATTAAAAATATGTCATTCAATCCATCTTCATTTGGAGAAAACGCAGTTGGGAAATCTGCATCCATATTGAAATCAAGCTTTATTGCATCTGTAATTTCTCCACAGAAATTGGTTACTTCTACCCAATAATATCCTGATTTAGTAACTATAAAAGTTGGTTCAGTTGAATTGTCTTGCCACAAATAAGTAGAGTTTGGATAGCTGGCATCTAAAACTAATATTTCGCCCGGGACAAAGGATCTATCATCGCCAATATTAATTTGCGGGAAAGTTCCTTCATCAACATTAATATCGTCTGAAATTAATCCACAAATATTTGTGATTGTTACAGAATAATTGCCAGTATCGCTTATAGTATAAGTTGGGTTTATAGAATTATCTTGCCACAAATATTCGGCTTGATCAAATGTTACGTCTAATAAAAATGTTTCTCCAGGGCAAATTGTTTTGTCTTCTCCCAAATCTACTTCAGGGGATGATAAATATTTGACTATGATTGTATCTGAAGCAGTAAAAAGACCATTGTTTACTTGTACGTAATAGGTGCCTTCTTCTTGAACAACAAATATTTTAGAATTTGAGCCATCATTCCATAAGTATGAATTTCCTGGATTCTGTGCATCTAATGCCAGGGATTGTCCAATACAAATTGTTGTGTCCTCGCCAAGATATACATACGGGTATGGATCTTTAAAGTGAGCAATTATTGTATCACCTGCAATAAAATCAATAATGATATCTGCGATAGAGTTTCCCGGGATTGTTGTATTGCTGTCAAGCTCCCAGTAATCGAATTCGTAAATTGAATTTGGTTCAGCCGATAAAAGTGTATTTATATTTCCAAAATAGCTCCCTGTAAATGGATAACCGTGGTCTGATAAGTCCAATGAATTGATAGAAATATCTCCATAATCTTCAGGTTCAACAATAAAAGTTACATCATATGGACCTGTCAAATTGTAACAATCAATCATGCCACTTGCAAAAAGTGCACATTTGTCGTCAATAAAATCTTTTAATTCCTGTACATTTGACTCCCAACCTGCATAAGTTCCACCCCAGCGGTCTATTTGCCTTTGCATTTCAGGCTCTATCATCTCTATCAGGCTATCTAACAGATAATGCATGTTGTCGCAAGAAAAAACCGTATTAGTCAGATCAATGAATCGGGATTGATAATATTGAACAAATGTTTCATTGTTCGATAGTTGATTTAAGATTGGGATGTGACCTTGACCTCCCGGATCGTTTAACGATTCTGGGTCGCAAGGATCTGCCGACGGGGTAGTGTTTGGTACACCTGTATAATTTATATAGTGTCCGAAAGTTGCATCCATATCCCAAAGTGCATATCTCCATTTCTTTTTGTCTCCATCGGGGTCTAAACCTCGCCACCAAGCAGTATTCCAGTTGAGCCAATCGGAACAAACGACATATGAATTTAGCACTATATAATCAATAAGGCTTTTCCAGTTGAAATATTTAGAAACAGTGTCAAAATTTGCTTCTATTGTCATATCATTTCCAAGGATAAAACTTCTCAGATTATCCCAATCTGTTTGAGCTTGATTTCCACCATATTCAGACCAAGTTCCTCCCCAAGTTTTTAGAAATTGAAGATCCCAACGGTCTTGATCGTAATAATAATCAGTAAAATCATGGTCGTCAACTTTTTCTCTGATTTCGTAAACTCCCCAATAGTCGCCATTTAGATATAAAACGCAAGGTTCATGGCTTCTTTCATCTAATTTTAATTTTCCAAGCTGAGATAAGGCATGAACATATGCATCTCGAATATGTGCACCATCTTCAGCGGGATAATTATCGTTAGCGGCAGGTTTTAGAATTAAACGTTGAAATTTTGTTCTGTCTTTAGTTCTAAATATTTTGTGATTTATTACATGATTTATACCGTATTGGTCTCTTGTAATATAGTCGAAACCTCGTTGCGAATATGCCCAGGAGTCGTTTCCATGCTTGTTAAATTCGCCGCTCGATTCATCTAAAAGTAATCCATATTCATCGAATAATTCAAATACACCGTCTGGGTGAAGCCCACTACTTCCGTTTAATAAATTATCGACTTGGTCTCCACAAATAGATACTATTTTTATTGTATGATAGTCGTCTCCAATAAAATAGGTATTTGTTTCTGTGAAACTACTTGGAATGTTTGAATTTGTACTGAATGCTTTAGTACGAACAACAGTAGTTGTTGCAATAGAAATTGGACTTGTATATAAGGTAGATGTTTGTGTTGGTTCTTCGCCAGTAAGTGTATAGCGAATTTCTACATCTACATCAGGCGATGCTAAGGAAACATCTGTTGGAAAATTATGATATCCAGCATCTTGATTAAATATTGGAGTTGTGGCATATTCTCCTTTTGGGTTTGTATTTATATCTCCGGGTGTTGGAGTTGTATAAACGCTCCATGTACTTCCTCCATCTATACTTCTTCCTCTGGAATGATCTTTTTGAGTTGGATTAAGAATTTGAAGCTCATCTAATACATTGCCCGATGGGTCTGAAAATACAATATATTCTTGTTTGTTTTGGGTGATTTTAAAGTTTGTATGTAAAATACCGCCTGTAAATTCATCTCTGGATGAGGCAAAAATTATTAGGTGATCATTTGCGTCGATTGAAACTGCCGGGAATTGCCATTTCGTAGGATTGCTTGATTTGTCAGAAAGATGATAGCCTGTTAAATCTACAGTAGCAGTTCCTGCATTATACAGTTCAACCCAGTCTTCGTTGTTGTTGTAATTATCTTGAATTGTATTTCTGTTCGAACATGAGAATTCATTTATTACAATTTGAGAATTCGAAGTCGAATAAAATAGAATAAATAATAATAAGAGTGCAGAAGAAAGTGTTGTTTTCTTACCAAAAATACTTAACATTTTATTATTTATTATATTTTCCAAACTATTTAAAATGAGACGGCAAAATATTCTTAAAGGTTGTATCATAATTCCTACAATTTGTTGTAAAGTTATGAAATTATTTTTAGAAATCTAAAATTTGCGCACACTGAAGGTCAGATAAAGACTTTTAATTTTATAGAGAATTGTTGTTATAGTTGAAAAATAAATATGATAATTATTTATAGAAAATTTCTGCAACTTTTTCGTTTGTTCCGAAAATAGTATCATTTTCAAGTATTAGTTTCGAGCCTTTTTCAATCAAATAATTGTGCGTAATATTTGAATATTTGAGATTATTTACATTTAAGAATGCAGCTCCAAATTCAGGTTTTTTGCGAAAAGCTACCAATCCATATTTTGAATTAGAAATTTCTATAGAATCTAAATTCACATTTGATAAATCTTTCGATGCGATTCCAATATTGGTATTTTCAAGTTTGCAATTTGCAACAGTCAGTTTTGAGTTTTCGCCACCGCTGATACCTTTATCTCCGCATGAAAGTATCTTGCAATTTTTTATAATTACGACACTACCCGAAAAATCTATAGCATCGTTTCCAATTTCAGTAAATGAGGAGTTTTCTATTGTCCCTTTGCAAAAATCTGAGTCGAATGCATCTGCAAAAATATTTTCGAAAGTGCAATTATTAAGCAAAAAATCTGACCTGATAATATTGAGTGCATCTTCGCAATTGTTTGAAATAAAATGACATTGGTTCATTTCTACCTCAGATTCGTAGAAATTTACTGCTCCTGTCAATGTCCACGATTTAAAATCGAGAGTATTTAAATTTTCAAAAACTACATTTTCTAAAAAAGATTTGTTTTTAGCTTGAAAAACTGAAAATCCTTGAGCACTTCCGTCTTCAGATTTTATGAATATTTGTTCATCTGATTTTCCATTCATTTCAATTGGCGAGAATGAAATGAATGTCGAGGAATTAAGAAAATTCAAAGTGGTTCCAGCTTCAAAAATAACTTTATAGCCTGCCGGAATAACAATATTATCTTCAATATTTTGATTTTTTTTATCAAAAAGAACAGTTTTGCCTTTAATAGAAAAATATGGATTTGAATTAGAAAAATTGTTGTTTGCGATAATTTCCTGATAAGGGCTTGTATTTTTTGGCGACTGCCATTGATTTACTCGACTAGAAAATATTTCATCATGCCCTTCAATCATAAAGAAAATAAAGTCTGCATAGGAATCTGTTTCAACCGTTTCAGAATAATTATTGTTTGAGTAGTAAGAATTTACGGTAGTTTTTTTATCTATATAGGCTGTGATAAATTTTTCATATTTCCCAGTTCCAAGAACTTCTATTTTTTTTGAATTGAAATTCAGAATTTTAATAAATTTGTTTTGGTCAGAAATACTATCAAGATATGATTTCACTAAACCTGAAATTAATGATTTGTCATATTCTTCAACATAATTATAATTTATATTTTCAAAATCTTTAGGATAAGTTTCCAAATATATCTTTTGTTTAAAAGTATCAAGTTCGTTTATAATTCCAATTGCGTTGTTTCGAAAAGATAGTGAATCGAAATTATAGAAAGGAAACTCCTTTTGCAGTATTTTTTCATTTTTCTTAATTTCCGGATATAAACTATCAAATAATTCATCAACATATTTTTCTGAAGAAAATTTTTCGAGGTAGTGAATGTATGAATGCAGAAAACTTGAATCATTAAAAAGGAAAGACCTCATATATCCGGCTTTGTCGTCTCTATCATGGTCATCAAAATTGCCAAATATTTGGCGTTTACCGAATTTGTATGGACCAGAGGCAAAATTGTCAAATCCTATTGGCTCAAGTTTGCAGACCACCGGATTGTAATACATTCTCTGGTTGTGCCAAATAATTCCGTGATAAGATTGAACCAAATCGATAATGGCGTAATATTTCGCCAAATATTCAACATTAAATATTTCTGAAGCTGGTCTTAAAATGTTTTTGTACTGGTACATAAGATTTTGCCCAATAAAAAATTGTTCTCTCAGGTTTGAATCTCGCAATGTACGATTCATTTTAAAAGGGATAATTGATGAAGGTTCTGTTTTTGGAGTTTTATAAAATATTTCGGTATCGATACCAGCATTTACCCAAACCCAGAAAAACTCTTCTGAGAATTTTAAAATCGGACCTTCGCGTCTTTTTTTCGATTCTATAAGTTGTTTGTCGAAATGCTCTTCGTAGGCATAAATTCCGAGGCTTCTATTGTTTAGAACTACCGGAACGAACCCGTATCTTGTGGTTAAAACATCTTCTTTTTCAAATATTTTATGAAGAAAATACTCGCCGAGATAAAATCTGGAATTTGGATTCTGAATTGAGAATGTTCGCATATTTTTCCATGCAAATTCTTTTTTCATTTTAATTCGGAACGACCATTTTGCCCCCTGCAAATGATCTAACCAATCGCCTTTTAATCTGACTTTTGCTTTCAGCATTTCATTGTTATAAAAAATGATTGCTTTAACATAATCATTGTCTGAACTTTGAAGGATGCCTTTCTCGAATGCTTTTTTTCGTTTTTTATAAAGTTTTTGCATTTCAAGAGTATCAATAAATATTTTTAGAGCTTCTTCATCGAAAGTCGGATAAACTTTCCCTGCTTTTTGTTCAATAGAAAGATCATCGAAATAAACCGGAGTTTTCCCTTGGTTCCAAACATATACTGAAAGTTTTTCATTGTCCATGTCCGGTGGAATTTCTACTTCAACAATAATTAATTCCCATGAATTTTCAGTTTTTTTAAAAACATCTTTTCCAGCTTTGTAAAATTTATCGGATGGTTTTCCGGACACAACAAGTACACCATTTTTATCACTGCTTTTTCGCCAAACGCTAACTTGGTAAAATTCTCCTGTTCTTACCCGATCAATAGTATAGGTCATGCCAAATGCTTTTTTCTTTGTAAGTTTTATCGAATATTTCCCTGAAAATGATTCTTCATTGGTCTGTAGTCCCCCCCCTCTAAAATTTATTGAAGGGATGCTTGTACACAAATAGTTTTGATCTTCAGAAATTGTTTCTGCATCGCAAAATATGTTTAAATATTTTTTTTCGGGAAAATCTAAACAGGACTGGCTAAAAAATGCCAAAACTATTATGACGAAAAATTTGGCCTTTGTAAAATGCTTATATTGAAACCTTTGTATTTTCATATTTTGTTTATCAGAAAAAATCTACAACATAAAATCAAAGCAAAAATAGTTTATTCCAATCTTTTTAATTCATTTATTTGAAATTGTCGTAAAATCTTTTTTAAATTACTTTTGTGTCATGAAAAAAATGATGAATTTTAATAATTATTCTTGGTTAATATTTGTTTTGGTATTGATTGTAGTAGCTTTGGTTTATAATTATCAAAATAGCAGTATGCTAGGTCCTCAATCAATTCATCATTGGCGCCAAGCAGATTGTGCTTCAGTTGCTTTAAATTATTACCAAAATGGCATGAATTTTTTTGAACCGGAGCTTCATGCTTTAATTTCTGATAGTAGAACAAGCGGATATAATGTTGGTGAAATGCCGTTTTTATATTATTTTGTAGCTATATTGTACAAAATATTTGGTCATCACGATTCAGTTTTCAGGATTGCAAATATGTTGTTTTTTTTCGTTGGACTGTTTTTTCTATATAAACTTTCAGATTTGCTTTTGAAAGATACCTTTTGGGCAATTTTTGTCAGTATATTTTTATTTAGTTCTCCAGTATTAGTCTATTATGCAAATAGTTTTTTATCAAATACTACTGCATTGGCTTTTTCCTTAATAGGGTGGTATTTTTTCTTTCGTTTTAGAGAAAAGCAAACACAAAGATTACTTTATATTTCAATAATTTTTTTTACAATTGCATCACTACTGAAAATTACTGCTGCAATAAGTGTTGTGGCCATTTTTGGGATTTATGTAATTGAATTTTTTAATATCTCTATTTTTAAGTTTAAGAGTAAAGTTTTTAAATCGAAGTATAAAAATCTAATCCCATTTTTAGTCCTGATAATTGTTGTAATTGCTTGGTATTTATTTGCTATTAATTACAATCAGAATCATCGAACAAATTATTTTTCAACGAGAACTATGCCTATCTGGGATTTATCGTCAGAAAAAATCCTAAAAATTTGGGGAAAAGTTACTTCTTTCTGGGTATATTCTTACTATAGTCCGGCAGCCTTATATGTACTTGGCGCAATGTTTTTGGTTCAGTTTTATAGAATTAAAAAGGAAAACAAAGAGTTTGTTCTTATAAGTTCACTTCTTTTTGTGGGGGTAATTTTGTATTTATTACTTTGGTTTTCAACGCTTCATGATCATGATTATTATCTGATAAATTTATTCATTCTTCCAGCTTTTGTCGTTTTAAGTTTTTTAAATTTTGCAAAAATTAATTTGAGTGAATTCTACAATCATAAACTTGTGAAAACTCTGTTTGCTTTGTTTTTAGCATATAATGTGTATTATGCCTCTTCAATCTCTAATGACAGGTATAATGGTTGGTTAAATGAATTTCCAACATATAAGGCTGTTCATGAGATTTCTCCATATCTTAAATCTATTGGAATAGGAAAGAATGATACAGTAATTTTTGTTCCTGACCAAAGTAGTTGCTATTCGTTATATTTGATGAATTTGAAAGGATGGACAGAATATGCAGGACTAAATACCTCAAAAGAGAAAATTCAGAAATCAATTGAACTTGGAGCAGAGTACCTTATTATTTTAGGGAAAAAAACATCTGAAAAAAAACCTTATTTGACAGGTTTTACAAATAATAAAATTGGTGAATTTCGTGATGTAGAAATATTTAGATTAAGATGATAAATTATTTTCAGCATTTTATACCCATTAAAGCAAAGCTATTATATATTGTATTCATAAAATATAAACAAATTACTAAAGAATGAAATTATCTCAAAATATTATAAATAATAAGCAGATATTATTTTTGATGCTTGTATTTATCTTCTCAAACATTTTTATTTTGAGTTTTTATTCTGACATCGTAATAAGTCCGAATAGTTTCCTTTTTAGCGATGGTGGAGATGGTATAAGTAGTTACTATAATTCTTCTTATCATATAAAACATGACACAAGCTATTTGCAATTCGATGGGATGAATTATCCATATTCAGAACATATAACTTATTCTGTCAATAATCCTCTATTAACCAACTCGGTAAAACTTTTGGCTGCGATATTTCCAAAAATTGCAAATCATACTGTTGGAATTATTAATATTAGTATCATTTTTAGCTTTCTGTTATGTGCAATATTTTTGTATTTGATTTTCACTAAGTTAAAAATTCAGCCCATATTTTCAGTAATCAATGCAATTGCAATTTCTATGTTGTCGCCCCAGGTTTTTCGAATGACGGGACATTTATCTTTAGCGTATGTTTTCTTCATCCCATTGACTTTATATTTGTTCATGCTTTTTTTAGAGAGCGAAAACAAACTAAAATGGACAATTTTTATTTTTATAAATAATTTGTTTTGGGTGCTAATTCATCCTTATTATACTTTTATCGTAGTATTTTTTATTTCTTTATATTATTTAATATCATTATTTCAGAATTTCAGGAAAACGATTCTTTTATATAAAACACATTTTTTTATAATTGTTCAAACAATTCTTCCTCTGATTATTTTTTATTTTTTAGTCAAAATTACTGATGAGCATACAGGTAGGACAAATAATCCATATGGATTTTTTGTATATTTAGCTGATTTTAAAACCATATTTCTTCCAAGCCATCCACCGCTAAAACCAATTATTGAAAGTTTTGCGAAAATTGGAACTCAAAACTGGGAGGGAGTTGCATATGTTGGATTAAGCACAATTTTAGTTTTGGGTTTTTTATTGATAAATTCAATTAAGAAATTCATAAAGGCGAAAAAAATATTTTGCTTCCGGCAATATTTAGATAATGAATTTTTAAGGAATGGATTTTTGGCAAGCGTATTAATTTTGTTATTTTCAATGGGTTATCCATTTATTTTTAATTTAGAATTTGTAATAGACTTGTTCCCAATCCTGAAATCGTTTCGATCAACTGGTCGATTTTCGTGGATTTTCTTCTATTTTTCAACAATTGTAGCTGTTTATGTAGGATACAAATTGGTGAAAAAATTAAGTAATAGAAACAAAATACTTTCAGGTTTGGTATTTTTCATTATACCTTTTTTATTTTTTGTAGAAGCTTTTCCATACCATCAGGAGCTTTCCGAACGATTAGTAAAAACTTCAAACTTATTTGATAAAAACCAATTGAACGGATCATATAAAAAAGGATTAGATAAAATTGACTCAGAAAATTTTCAAGCTATAATTCCTATACCTTTTTATCATAAAGGCAGCGAAAACTATGGAAAATCGGCATCAAAAAAAATATTGTTGTTATCTGAAGTATTTTCTTATCACAAAAAACTTCCGATTTTGGGAAGTTATTTGGCTCGTACAAGTATTTGGGAAAGTAAAAATATTGTTCAGCTTATAAGTCCTGATTATTATGAAAAAGAAATAGAGAAAGATATTTTTTCAAACAAACCATTTCTGATAATTTCGAGCAATGAAACAATCACAGATTATGAGCAAATGTTAATTCAAAAATGCGACACAATATACACTTCCAATGAATTTTCTTTATTGTCTATTTCTTTGGAAAAACTATTCGATGAATCGGAAAAAAATTCGATAGTGGAAGATTTTATTGAAAAAAGGGATAGTCTGTTATTTGTAAATGATTTTTTTCTAAGTGATTACACTGATTTAATAGATTTTGATGATTTTGAAGATAGCAAAAGCCAAATATCTTATAGAAGTAATGGTGCTTTTAAAGGAACCAAAAATGGATACAGTCTTCTTGCAAAAATTGATAGTTCTTTGTTTGTTGAGAATCAGGAATATGTGGCAAGTTTCTGGATATATAATTGTGGAGAAAACTATGGTCAGGATGTTTTGAATTCATTATTCATTGTTCAGGAAGACAACGGAATTTCTGTAAAATGGAATTCAATTTTTAATCCAAGTCATAGTTTTATTATTGATAATTGTTGGTCATTAGTTGAATGTAATTTTAAAATTAAAAATGAAAAAAGCAGTATATCTTTTTTGTTGAAGGGAGACGATAATACGGGAAAAAATATATATGTTGATGATTTATTGATCTATAAAAAAGATGCGGAGGTCTATCAAGAAAACAAAAATGAACTATTTTTTAATAATCATAGAATAACTGTTCATTAAATTACAAATTGAAAGCTCAAAACATGTTATCAGAAAATTTACTAAAAAAATATTTCCCGGAATTAAATGATTTACAAATCAGGCAGTTTTCAAAATTGGAAGATTTGTATAAAGATTGGAACGAGAAAGTAAATTTAATTTCCCGAAAAGATGTAGAAAATATTTTTGTGCATCATGTTTTGCATTCGCTTGCAATTGCAAAAGTTGTGAAATTTGAATTTGGAACAAGCATTCTTGATATAGGAACTGGCGGTGGTTTTCCGGGAATACCGCTTGCAATTGTTTTTCCCGACTGCAAATTTATGCTTATTGATTCAATTGGGAAAAAGATAAAAGTTGTAAAATCTGTTGCGGAAGAAATAAATCTTACAAATGTTTATGCCCAACAAATTAGAGCCGAGAAATTGAATGCGAAATTCGATTTTATTGTAAGTAGAGCAGTTTGTACAATCCCTGAATTTATTAATTATTCAAAGAAAAAAATAAACAGTAAATCGTTCAATTCCATTTCCAACGGAATTTTATACCTTAAAGGAGGAGATTTTCTCGAAGAAATTGAAAATCTGAAATATTTCGTCAAGATTTTCAATATAAAGAATTTCTTTCAAGAGGACTTTTTTCAGACTAAAAAGGTGGTTTACATAAAGCAATAATTTAACCTGAATAATTCATAAATTTTCGTCTCGTAAGTTCAAAATGTGTGTCAGATTTGAACTACCACAGATTTTTATTTTTGAGTAATAGCGAGCTATTTTGATGGAATAAAAATTGAGGACGGTCAAAGATGATGTGCAGTTTGGGCTTGTAGTAGAAATATTTATGAATTA
>JABHKC010000016.1 GCA_018692315.1 Bacteroidota bacterium
CGTGAATTTTATTGTTATCGACAATTATCAACAGTTGTTCTCACCAAAATAATTTTGATAAAAATTATAGGCGTTGGCCAGAAAAAATGGCGGGCGGGCGCTGGGATGTGGGTTGTAGCATCATTTTTTCTTGACTTTTTGTTACTTTTGTGTCAAGACAAAAGTAAATGATATGACAATAAACTGAACTTGATATTTCATAATTATAGGGTGAAAGTTAATTTCCAGCACCTCAAAAAAAAAGATTTAGCCTGAATTATGAGAGCAAATCTCCAAATTGTATAAATATTATTACTTTTGCTGATTATTAACTTAAAATTACTTATTATGAAAAAAATTATTCTTAGCCTTTCTTTTCTGACAATAGCACTTACAATCTTTTCTCAAAGCTTTGTCTTGACAGATACTTCAGGAAATAAAATTACAAATTCGAGTATTATTGTCCAAGACTCTGATGACAATAGTATTTTAGCTGTACATGTTCACGTAACCAATGTTACCGGTTCTGATGTTAGTATTAAAGTGAAAAAATATGCACTTGATGTGTTAGAAGGAAGTTCAGATATCTTTTGTTGGTTTGAATGTTACGGACCTATGGTTACAGATTCACCTGATCCAATACAAGCTGCACCTGGTGAAACTTTAACAGATTTTATCGGCGATTATTATTTTAATGACAATTTAGGAACAAGTAAAATAGGCTATACTTTTTACAATCAAGACGACGCAACTGATAGTGTCATGGTAATAGTTTATTACAAAGTTATGCCTACACCAATTTCTACAATCGCAATTGATCCGATAGATACATGTTTTCAGTTTCAGCAAAATCCTGATACTGTAAATTATGGTCGAATTACTCAAGCTATTCTTGTTGATGTTAACGAAGTTGAGATTACATGGGAATTATATTCTCCTCTTAGCACTTATCAGTTAACAAGAACTTATAATTATGTTGACACTGGAGCAGTTCTTGTTAGATTAACTTTAAATTGTAGTTCATCGAAGGGCGAAGTAATTTTAGGAGATGTCATAATGAGCGAATATGTTGATACATCGAGCATTAATATAAATGAAGCAGATATTTTTTCATACAAATGCAATGTTTTCCCAAATCCTGCCGAGGGAAATATTAACTTCGACTATCAATTAGAAAATAATTTGCAGCATTCCTTAATTATTTATAATACCTTAGGAAGCAGAATGAAGAAAATTGAATTGAACAAATTTGCAAATAATCTGAATTTGAATATTTCTGATTGGAAATCAGGAATGTATTTTTATTCAATATTCAAACAAGACGAATCGAAATTCAATGGCAGATTTATTGTAAAATAGAAGTCAAAAATACTTTTTAAAAAAGGGTGCATAGTCAAATGATTATGCACCTTTTTTTTATGAAAAAACTTTGATTTTAAAAAAAAAAATGAAATTTTTTTTATTTTTTTTTCTAACTAATATTCAAACAGTTAACAAGATTATTCAAAAAAAAGTGAAAAAAACACCAAAAAAGTATGTAAGATTTTTGGTGTATTTGTTATTACATAGTGAAAGGGTTCTTTTTTAACTTGTAAAACTTTTTGAAATGTCTATTAACAATATAAATTTTTTGGTCAATTACCGAAATGCAACTTCAGGCAAAACTGCATTAATGGATGCTGCAATAGCAAACAAAATTTCTATTGTACGAAATATTGTTTCTTTAGGAGCCGATTTGAATTTGCAATCTTCAAATGAAGGCAAAACTGCATTGATATATGCGGCACTTAACTCTAACTATAATATGATAAGATATTTGCTGCTTAAAGGAGCAGATGTTAATATTCAGGATAAGAAAGGAGAAACTGCCTTGTCTTATTCAATTCAACATTATTTCGCCGAAAACGATTCAGGAATGAATAATTCTAAAATATCGAAAACCAAAATGTTTGAAATTATAAAATTATTGATAAACAACAAAGCTGATTTAGGCTTAAAAAACAAAAGAAATCAGACTGTAGCCTCAATAGTACGATATTATAAAGACGAAAAATTCTATGAATTCTTAAAAAAATTCTATCAGAAAAATCAAGAAGACCTTACAGAAGCTATACATACAAATAACGAACATCTTGTAAACATAATTCTGCGCCATAAGCATAAAATCAATCAAATTAACCAATATGGAAATACGCCATTAATTGAAGCAGTTTTATCAAGGAATTTGAATATGATAAATCTTTTGATAGAAAAAGATTGCGAAATAAATATGCCCGATGAAAATGGTAACACTGCACTAATGTTTGCCGTAGAAATGGGTTTGTCAGATGCCATTTTAATTTTACTTAAAAACAAAGCAAACAGTTCTAAAATCAACAATGACAATAAATATGCTTTTCTTTTTGCAATCGAAAATCAAGATATTGAAACATTAAAACTACTTACATGCAAAAACAATTCTATTTGCAAATGCTATATCGACAAAAAAGCCTATACCTGTGCTCAAAAGACAAACAATAAAAAGCTAATAGCCCTAATGAATTTTGATAATGAAACCTATGCCACCAAAAATACTTATAGTAGAAGATAATATTGCAAATCAAATATTGATGATTGAGCATCTTAAATATTTTCAAGCAAAAGTAGAAATTGCTAACAATGGATTAGAAGCTTTAGAAATGGTAAAAAATCAATCATTTGATATTGTTCTAATGGATTTAAATATGCCTGTTTTGAGCGGGTTTGAAGCAACAAAGAAAATTAGAGAAATTTATTGCAAAGAATACCTTCCAATTATAGCCGTAACCGGAAATTCATCTAATAATGAAGAAAAAATATGTTTAGAAATAGGAATGAATGCATTTGTTAAGAAACCTTATAGTGCAAAAAAAATAGTTTGCGAAATTGAAAAATTACTTAATATATTTGTTTAGAACATACAAACATGAGCAGAGCAAAAGACATTGAAAAGTTCAAAAAAATTGTGAGTCGAATACAAAAAGGAGATGAAAATGCCCTTAATGGAATTTTTGAAGAATATAGAGATCCATTTGTTTATCAATTCTTGAAAATGTTTGGCGAAGACATAAATACAGCTACAAGTATTTATATAGATGCCTTATTAGCGTTTAAAAAAAATATCGCAGAAAATAAAACCCCAAATTTTACTGCCAAGTTTGAAACTTATCTTTTCAAAATAGGGAAAAATATTTATTTAAACAGTAAACGAGGAAAGAAAATTTCATTAATCGAATATTCAGATCGAATTGAAGAAGAAGTTCAGCAGACTATTTTCGAAGAAGAAGAAACCCAAAAGGTAATTATAACAACAGAAGAAATCATTAAACTTGAAAATGCAATAATCCTGAAACTTGATCAATTAAAATCGAAATGCCAGGAAATATTAAAACAAACCTATTATAATGGAATTAAAGCAGAAGAATTAGCAAATCTTATGGAATTGGAAAGCAAAAATGCCCTTTACACTCAAAGGTCAAGATGCTTGGACATTTTGAGAGAGTTAGTTTTCTCAGATTTGTCGGAATCAGAAATTAATAAACAAATTTTAGAAAAATGAGAATAGACTTATATAATAAAATTGATGACTATATATTAAATAGATTGTCAATTCAGGATCGCAATAAGTTTGAAAAAGCAGTATTAATAGATAATAGCTTAAGAAAGGAATTCAAATTTAGGTTAGCTCTTAAGAGAGTAATAGATACAAGAGAAGAAAATCGTCTTAGACAAAATCTAATGAAGCTAAACCAAATAATGAAGCCTTTCAACAAGTTTTCAATGAATGTCGCAAGGTATAGGAATTTTTTAATAATTACCTCTATTGCAGCATCATTTTCGCTTTTGATAATTGCATATTTTCAAATTCAATTAGCTAACAAAAACTATCAATATCTAAGTTCGTATTATTCGGCACCAAACAACTACTATTTTCCAACTCTTAGGTCTGCCAAAATAGAACAAAAACATTCTGAGACAGTTGATGGAATGTACGCCTATGAAACTCAAAAATATGACATAGCTCTTGAGAAGTTGCAATCGGCATTAGAAAAAGACGAAAACAACCAAAACCTGATGTTTTATTTAGGCTCAACACATTTAATGTTGAAAAATCTTCCGGAAGCTAAAGAATTGTTTCTGAAACTTAAAGATGCTGGAAATAAATTTTATGAAAAATATATAGATTGGTCTTTATGCCTAATATACCTTGAGATTGGAGAAACTGAAAATGCAAAAACAGTGCTTAAAAAAATTGTAGAATCCGATAATAATTTTAGCGAAAATGCTTTAAAATTACTTTCGCAGATTGAAGATACCACCGGCAACGATTAATTGTAGGTGTTTTTTTTCATAGTAACCGGGGGGTTTTTGGTAGATTCCCCCCCTTACTTTTCTCTTCGCACAATGTAAAAATACTGTAAGACAATGCAAATTCATATGAAAAGTAGAATTTCATAATTTGTAGATTTTCATGATTTTATGTTTAGTTTTCAAAGGGGGTATCAATTAGGATGCCTCCTTTTTACATAAGCTTTTCAAAATTGGCAAAAACAAATTCATATGAGTTTGACTTTACACAAAATTTGTTTTATTTTTGAAAAACGAAATAACTTTTGAAAAACGTCTTATTAGAAACTAAAAAATCGTTTATTAAACTAATATGTTATGAAAAACTATATAATACTTCTTTTAATAAATTTATCAATTCAAGGTTTTTCTCAAATTACTTCATACCATTGGCTAAGAACTTTGGGAGCTGATGGCAATGAATTAATTCTTCATTTATCTGAGAATAATTCTGGCTCATGTATTTTATCAATTTCAAGCCCAATGACTGCTTTAGGAGACACCTTGTTATTTGTTGACACTTCGCTAGTTGGTAGCAATAACTATTTATTAGAATTTGATAATTTTGGAAACATAATAAATTCAGTTGGTCATCCTAGTGGTGCATTAAATTATGCAACCTGTAGTGGATTTTGTTTTTATTCAAACTACATGTATTCAATATTTTCTAAGACAATATACAGTCCAATAACATATGGGAGTACAACTACAAATTTGATCACAAACTCTCCTGACATATACATTACAAAACAAGATACCCTTGGTAATCCAATTTCACTTTGCAATTTTGGCAACAGTGGTGATGACCATCCTTCAAAAATATCAATAGATAATAATGGGAACGTCATTGTTGCAGGCTACTACGACAGCCCAGCATTAACCTTCGCAGGCACCACTATTAGCAATTCGGGTAGCGAAGATGCATTTATAGCAAAATACGATTCACTTGGGAACGAGCTTTGGATAAAACGAATTTACTCATCAGACGATGATGAACCGGAAGCGCTTGCTGTGGATGAATTTGGGAATATTTATTATGCACAACGCACAAATTCAAGTTTGTTAAATGTTGATGGGAATTTATTATATGCGAATAATAGCAATGGGGTATCATTTCTAATAAAATTTGGTGCGAATGGTAACTTTGCTTGGAGTAAATTACTTCATTCAAATGCCAGCACAATATATGACCAAAACTTCATTTGTGATGTAAAGATTGATAATTCAAATAATGTTTTAGTTGCCGCATACTCAAGTGCTCTAACATCTTTATTTGATTCAGACACAATATGGGCATCTAATGTTTTTCCAACACAACCTAATTGCCATAATCCGTTGATTGCCAAATTGGATTCATCCGGTTCCATATTATGGAAAAAGTACGCTATTACTGAAACTGCAATAGGTGAATCTATAGAACCAATAATAACTTTTGATAAGGATAATAGTGTATATTTTGATTTTTACTTTGCAGATGATACTGTTTATTTTGATAATGATACAATAATATCACCTTCTCAACCAAATGATATGTTTACAATTCTAAGTAAATTTAATCCTTCCGGGGAAAAACTATGGCACAATATTTTTGAACAACACTTTGCATATCCTCGATTATTATATATTGATGATGCTTATGATATTTATATAAGCGGTGTTTTCAATACCATGCCTTCTATTCAATTTGACAGTCTTGTTTCACCAAGCTTTTATTTAAACAGCAATGATATTTATGTTTTAAAAGCAAGCCAATTCATTCCTGCTCCCGATACCACAAAACAATATATAAATCTGAATCAGGGTTGGTCAATCATTTCGAGCTATGTTGATATATATGTGGCAGATTGTGATTCAGTTTTTGAAGATGTGGCTCCAGATATGGTTCTTATGAAAAACGAAACCGGGCAAACTTTTTGGCCTATGTATAATGTAAACACTATTGGCGATTTGCAAATTGGTGAAGGTTATATTATAAAAATGTACAACTTTAATATCCTTGAAGTAAACGGCATAGCTGTTGTGCCCGAAACAACACCATTGAACTTACAGTCAGGCTGGAATATAATAGGCTACCTCCGCCAAAACCCCGGAGACATCGGCACTATGCTTGCCAACATTTCATCAAATGTATATGTTGTAAAAAATGGCAATGGCTTGGTTTATTGGCCCCTCTACGGAATAAACAACATAGGAAACATGAATCCCGGCGAAGGCTACCAAATAAAAATGACTGCTGCGGATACTTTGCTTTATCCGGCGAATTAGAATCTGGCATCAGTCTCTGTGGGTTTTGAAAACCCACCGTATCTTTTTACGCTATCAAAATATATTCTCTCCCTTTTTTCTTAGGCTATCAAATAAAAATGCTGGCTGCTGATATTTTGCTTTAACCAACTAATTAGAATCTATTCAAAACAAAACTTTCATCATTACTCAAATTTGTATATTTGCCTAATTTTAATCTAAAATATAAGTAATGAAAAAGTATTTGGTTTTTGTTTTGGTTGTTGCGATTTTTAGCAATTGCAGTACCGACAATAGTAATTTTGGAGTATCAGGAAATATTAAAAATGCCGGTGAGAATTGGATATTTCTGTATGATTATGAGGATAGCAGATATATGCGTAAGGCTTTAGATTCTGCAAAAATAGGTAGCGATGGAAATTTTACAGTAAAAGCTCGTTGCGAAAAAACTACTTTTTTCTCTCTGCAAAAAGACAAATCCGATTTTATTTTGCTTCTTATAAATCCTGATGAAGAAGTTAAAATAGATGCCGATTTTTCTAATCTAAATAAAACTTATTCTGTTTCAGGCTCTAAAGAATCAGAGGCTATTAAAGAAGTTGCCGATTCTTCATATTTTTATGACAATGAGATTCAAAAGCTAAACAAAATTTATCAGGATGCACTTGAGGACAAAACAATTGATATAGAGGCTTTAAGAACAAGCTTAGACCAACGATCTGGAATTATTTTGTCAAAGTTCAGAAACTATCTATTGAGCTTTATCAAAAAGAATGAAAGCTCTCTTGTCTCCTTAATGGCGCTGTTTCAAGGCATTGCAGGCAGACAAATTCTTACTGAAAAAAGCGATCTGGCACATTTCGAAAATGTCGAGAGAAATCTAACTAAGTTATATCCTGAATCAAAGCACTTATTGACTCTTAGAAGTTCAATTTCTCAGATGAAGCAAAAGTTTATTGCCGAAGAGCAGCAGAAGATACAAAAGGAACAGCCTCAGGCTTCTGTTGAAATAAATACCATAGCACCCGAAATTAATTTGCCAAGTCCGAATGGAGAAAATATTTCCTTACATTCACTTCGTGGAAAATATGTTTTATTAGATTTTTGGGCTTCATGGTGTGCTCCTTGCCGAAGAGAAAATCCGAATTTGGTAGCAAACTATAATAAATATAAAGACGAAGGTTTTGAGATATATCAAGTTTCCTTAGACAAAGCCGGCAAACGAAGCGATTGGATAAATGCAATTAGAGCTGACAAACTTGATTGGATTCACGTGAGCGATCTTAAATTTTGGCAATGTGTTCCTGCAAAACAATACGGAGTAAAAAGTATTCCATCGAGTTTTCTTATAGACAAAGACGGAAAAGTTATTGCAAAAAATCTGCGTGCTTCTGAACTTGGTAAAAAACTAAAACAGATTTTTAATAAATAGTTTTGCAAATTAGTCTTGATGTCAAAAATCTACAAATTCAAATACAAAAAGATGATAAAACTTTTAACAATAATAGGAGCAAGGCCACAAATAATTAAAGCTTCTGCTTTGAGCAGAAAAATTAAAAGCAATTTTTCAGATAAAATCGAAGAAATAATACTTCATACAGGACAACATTACGACAAAAATATGTCGTCGGTTTTTTTTGAGGAGCTCCAGATTCCTGAACCAAAGTATAATTTGAGTGTTGGTTCATCATCGCATGGCAAACAAACTGCCGAAATGATTAGTGGAATTGAGGAAATTATTTTTAATGAAAAACCCAATTTTATAATTCTATATGGCGATACAAATTCTACGCTCGCCGGCGGAATTGCAGGATCGAAACTTCATATTCCGATAGTTCATATCGAAGCTGGTTTGCGATCTTTCAACAAGTCTATGCCCGAAGAAATAAATAGAATTACTTGCGATCATTGCTCAACATTTCTTTTTTCTCCTACCAAAGCAGGATTAAAAAATTTGATTCGAGAGGGATTTAACGAAAACAACCCTCAACCATATTCAATCGACAATCCTGCAATTTTTCATTGTGGAGATATTATGTACGATAATAGCTTATTTTTCTCGGAAATTGCAAAAAAGAATTCAACAATACTAAAAGACAATCAGCTTGAACCGGGAAAATTTGCATTGATTACAATACATCGCGATAGTAATACAGACAAAAAAGTAAGGTTAGAAGCAATTTTTAAAGCTTTTATTTCAATTCTTACGAATGAAAATATCGATTTTGTTATCCCTTTGCATCCTCGCACACAAAAACTTTTAAAAAGCAATCTTAGCAACCAGACATATAACCAAGTGATTGAACATAAGAATATAAAATTAATTCCTCCAGTTTCATTTTTAGATATGATTGAACTTGAACGAAATTCAAAAATTGTAATTACAGATTCAGGAGGAGTTCAAAAAGAAGCATTTTTCTTTCAAAAACCTTGTGTTATTCTGCGTCCACAAACCGAATGGGTTGAGTTGGTGGAAAATGAAACAGCAATTATTGCCGATGCCGATATTAATAAAATTATTGAAAGTTATAATTTTCTAATTAATAAGAGCGATTTAAATTTTCCTCCAATTTTTGGTGATGGAAATGCTGCCGGTTTCATTTGCAAACAGTTGATAAAATAAAAAAATGATAGAAAAGTATTTTCAAGAAATTTCAAAAGTCCTAAATGTACATGAATCCTGCGTAAAGAACACTTATAATTTATTGAAAGATGGAGCAAGTGTTCCCTTCATTTCTCGATATAGAAAGGAAAAAACCGGTGGATTGGATGAAGTGCAGATTCTTGACATCAAAAATTTATTGGCAGATTTTGAGAAATTGATTGAGAGAAAAAAAAGCATTTTAAGTACAATTGAAAGTCAGGGAAAACTTACTGAAAAATTAAAAATTGAGATTGAACATTGTAAAAGTTTGAACGAACTTGAAGATATTTATTTGCCATTTAAACCTAAGCGGAAAACCCGTGCCACAGTGGCTAAAGAAAATGGACTCGAACCGCTTGCAAAAATAATTATTAGTCAAAATAAAAAGAGTTTAAGTTTTTCATTAGATAAATATAAAACCGAAAAATTTGGCACAAAAGAAAAAATTGTAGCAGGAGCCTGTGATATTATTGCCGAATGGATTAGTGAAAATCAACGAACAAGAAATATTGTAAGGAATCATTTTGCTCGGTCTGCTTCAATTTTTTCTAAAGTAAAAAAAGGAAAAGATGAGGAAGGAATAAAATATAAAGATTATTTCGATTTTGAGGAAAAGTTGGCAAACTGTCCATCTCACAGATTTCTTGCTATTTTTCGAGCTGAAAAAGAAGAAATCTTAAAAGTTGTAATCAAACCAAATGATCAAGAAATTATCGAACAACTTTCAAATTATTATGTAAATGATGACATATCAACAAATGAGTCTTCTAAGCAAGTTGCTATTGCTGTAAAAGATGCCTATAAACGCTTGATTTTTCCAACAATTGAAACTGAGTTTCGAAATCAATCGAAGAAAAATGCTGATGAACAAGCAATTTCCGTTTTCGCAACAAATTTGAAGCAATTACTTTTAAATTCTCCATTAGGGCAAAAAAGAATATTAGCAATAGATCCGGGATACAGAAGTGGTTGCAAAATTGTATGTCTCAATGAACAAGGAAATCTATTACATAACGAGACAATTTATCCTCACAATCCTCAAAATGATACAAAAAAATCTGCCAAAAAAATTGCTTCATTGGTGAATTCATGCAAAATAGATGCTATTGCAATAGGAAATGGAACCGCCAGTCGTGAAACCGAATTTTTCGTAAAAAAACTTCGATTAGATAGAGAAGTTCGGGTTTATGTTGTTAGCGAAGATGGTGCTTCGGTTTATTCTGCGTCAAAAATTGCCAGAGAGGAGTTTCCTCAGTTCGATGTAACTGTGCGTGGTGCAATTTCTATTGGACGAA
This sequence comes from Bacteroidota bacterium, assembly GCA_018692315.1. NCBI lineage: Bacteria > Pseudomonadati > Bacteroidota > Bacteroidota bacterium. The sequence continues at coordinate 10,528 of JABHKC010000016.1, forward strand.
GACTTATGGATCCTTTGGCAGAACTGGTAAAAATTGAACCCAAAGCCATCGGTATTGGTCAGTATCAGCACGATGTAGATCAAAAACAACTTCAGGAAAGCTTGCAACATGTAACTGAAAGTGTTGTAAATTCAGTAGGTGTAAATTTGAATACTGCGAGTAAGCATTTGTTAAAGTTTGTTTCTGGCTTGTCAGAGAATATTGCGGAAAACATTGTGTCTTACCGAAAAAAGTATGGAGAGTTTCATTCTCGTGAAGAGCTAATGAATATTCCACGATTTGGAACAAAAACTTTTGAGCAATGTGCTGGTTTTTTACGAATCCTAAATGCTGAAAATCAATTAGATAATAGTGCCGTTCATCCGGAAAGCTATCATATTGTTGAAAAAATGGCAAAGAATCTTAAATGTAATATTTCCGATTTAATTGAAAATGAAAAAATTAGAGCAAAAATTAAAGCCGAGAAATATGTTTCTGAGAAAGTTGGATTACCTACAATTTGCGATATTGTCGATGAACTTTCAAAACCCGGGAGAGATCCTCGTTCAATCATTAAAGTTTTCGAATTTGCAAAAGGAATTTATAATATTACAGACCTAAAAGTTGGCATGATAGTTCCGGGAATAATTAATAATATTACAAAATTTGGTGCATTTGTCGATATCGGAATCAAACAAAATGCTTTGATTCATGTGTCAAATCTTGCCGATAAATTTGTGAGCGATCCTGCCGAAATTGTCAGTATTCATCAACATATAAAAGCAAAAATTTTAGAAATTGACATTGAAAGAGAGAGAATTCAATTGTCCTTGAAAGAGCTTGATTTGGAATAGTTTTGGATACCTGATTTAAAGAGATAGTTTTGGAAATATGCAAATGTTTCACCAAGAATAATAGATTCCTTTTCATTTCATACATTGTTCTTAATCTACCACATTAAAATCTTGACGGATAGAAAAAATCTAAAAAAAACAAGTTCTTTTATTACATTCAATAGTTTTCTTTACATTTGTATTTTATTCAAAAAATAGGAGTTTATGGCAAGTACATCAGATTTTAAAAATGGTTTATGTATCGAATTTAATAAAAATCTTTATACAATTGTGCAGTTTCAGCACGTAAAACCTGGTAAAGGACCTGCATTTGTAAGAACTAAACTAAAAAGTTTGATTACAGGGAGAGTAATTGAAAACACATTTTCGGCAGGAGTGAAAATTAATGTTGCACGCATTGAAAGAAGAAAATATCAATTTCTCTATAAAGACGATATGGGTCTGAATTTAATGCACACAGAAACCTACGAACAGATTATAATACAAGAAACTATGATTGAAAAACCTGAACTTTTTAAGGAAGGAACAGAAGTTGAGGTTGTTTTTCATGCTGATACAGAAACTCCACTAACTTGCGAATTGCCTCCGTTTGTAATTATGGATGTAACATATACAGAGCCCGGAGTAAAAGGTGATACATCTTCATCAACTGCACTGAAACCGGCAACTCTTGATACAGGAGCAATTATCAATGTACCTTTGTTTGTGAACGAGGGCGATAAAATAAAAATTGATACAAGAACCGGACAGTATGTCGAGAGAGTAAAATAATTGATTAATTCCTGTGATTTTGGCTTACGTTGCAATTTATAATATTTCAGCAATTGTAGGATAGCCTGAATCTTTTGAAATATTTCATTATTTTAGGAATTAATTTAAAAAATTTGTAGCTATATTTTCTAAAACACTATGGCAAGGGGAAAAAGCAAAAGACTTGAATTTTCAAATTTTAAATTAAATTATCTATTAGATATTACTCGCGCCATTAATGAAAATTATACGGTAGATGAGCTTTTGGTAAGATTTGAAAAACTTTTAATAGAAGAATTGAACATCGGGAAAGTTTTGCTGTATAAAAAAACCAAAAAATGGGAGCAATTTATAGTTTCAGGTATCGACGAGACAAGTATTGAAAATATTGATGTAGAAAAAGATATATGCCGCTTTAAAAAAATGACAAGATGTAGTTTGTCAAGTGACAAAAAACTACGACAATTCGATTTGATTATTCCGGTGTCGCATAAAGAGCAGATTTTAGCCTATGTTTTGATTGGCGATAAAGAGCTGGAAGAGAAGGGAGTAAGTCCAACAATAAAGCATCAGAATTTTATTGATACTATTGCAAACATCATTATCGTTGCAATAGAAAACAAACGATTAGCCAAAGAAAATGTCGATCAGCTCAAAATTAGGCAAGAATTTCTGCTGGCATCGAAAATGCAATCAATGCTAATTCCTGATAGTAATTCCCTTCCAAAAAATGAAAAAATAAATACTGCATCCTTCTATTTGCCACATTTTGAGGTGGGCGGTGATTATTACGATTTCATAGAACTAAACCAAAATGAAATAGGTTTTTGCATTGCCGATGTTTCTGGGAAAGGTATTTCAGCAGCAATATTAATGTCTAATTTTCAGGCAACATTAAGAGCACTATTTACAGATGAAATAAAACTGCCAGATTTGATTGTCAAATTAAACAAAACAGTTCTCGATAATGCCAAGGGAGAAAAGTTTCTTACACTTTTTATTGCAAAATATAACTATCAAACAAGAGAACTTGAGTATATTAATGCAGCGCACAATCCCCCACTTCTCTACGAAGTGGCAAATAAAAAAATGAAATATCTCACCAAGGGCTCAGTTGGGATTGGAATGCTCGATGAAATTCCCAAAATCTCGGTAGGAAATGAAATAATTCAATCAGAAACAAAATTATTGTGTTTCACTGACGGATTGGTTGAAATGGAATATCATAATGATATTGAGTTTGAAGCAGATCAGCTTGAAGAATACTTTGAAAAAGACCTGAACATTAAAAAAACGATTGAAAATATCATAAAAAAGCTTAATATACGTCAAAGACAGGAAACAATTTTCGATGACATTTCAATTATCGGAGTTGAATTTTTTTAGTGCGAAGCTTGTCAAATTTCCTTTTCAAAGGATTCCTAAAACTTATACTATTAATATATTTGATATTCTTAATAATGATGTTTTATCTATTAGAATTTATTGAACCAAACAATTTTTAAAGGAGAATCTACAATAAAATTAATGTAATTTCATTTATTAAATAAATATTTTGCATGAAAAACATTAATACAAATATTTATTTTCTTCACTTATTATTGGTAATTGTTGTTTTTTTATTTTCAAATAATATATTTTCGCAATACACCAAAATCAGAGGGCATATAATCGATTCGAAAACAAAAGAACCAATTCCTTTTGTAAATATAACTTTTCAAAACACCAGAATCGGTACAATTTCAGATTTTGAAGGAAGCTTCTTTTTAGAAACTAAAACTCCCACAGATACAGTTGTTTTTTCATACATTGGATATATATCGCAAAAATATTTTGTTCAAAAATTTAAGCTTTCAACTATAGATATTGAGTTAGTTCCTGAGAATATACTGATAGATGAAATTGTTGTAATGTCCGGCGAAAATCCAGCATTTGCAATTCTTAATAAAATCTACGAAAACAATAAAAATAATAATTCAAACGATTATGATTTTTACAATTGCGAAATTTACAATAAAACTGAGCTCGATGTATATAATTACGACGAAGAATTAAAAAATAAAAAAGCATTCAAGCAATTTCAATTCATTTTCGATTATGTCGATACATCCGTAATCTCCGGGAAATCATATTTGCCAGTTTTGATTTCTGAAAGCATGTCGGATTTTTATTACAGAAAAAGCCCTAAAAAGGAATTAGAAATTGTAAAAGCAAGTAAGATTTCAGGAATTGAAAATCAGAGTTTATCTCAATTTACCGGTCAAATGTATCAGGATTTTAATTTTTATGAAAACCATATAACAATTTTTGACCAACCATTTGTAAGTCCTATAGCAAAATTTGGAAAACTTTATTATCGATATTATCTTATCGACAGTGCGTTTATTGATAGTTTTTGGTGCTATCAAATTTCATTTAAACCCAAACGAAAACAAGAATTTACTTTCACTGGCGATTTTTGGGTGAACGATACTACTTTTGCAATAAAAAAATACAAAATCAGAATTGCTCAGGATGTAAATATAAATTTCATGAACGATTTTGTCGATGAGTCTGAGTATAAAAAAGTTGGAGGAAAATGGTTTTTAGATAGAACAAAATTGTATATAGATTTTAACATTGCTGAACGGACTACAGGATTTCTCGGTAAAAAAACTACTTCATATAGAAATTATCAAATTGGAGAATTGAAAAATTCTGAGATATATTCCAACATGTCGGAGGTAGTAGTTGAAGACCAGGCATTCAAAAAGTCTAATGAATTTTGGGAAAATTCGAGGCACGAAAAGCTATCAATGAAAGAAAAAAAGGTATATCAGATGGTTGATTCTATAAAAAATGTTCCTCTATTTAATACCATAGTAGATTTTATAACAACTTTTGTAACAGGATATTACGTTAAGAATAATTTTGAATTTGGACCATATTATACATTTCTTAGTTTCAACGAAATTGAAGGTGTTAGGTTTAAACTTGGTGGTAGAACCAGCAATAAATTCAGTACAAAACTGATGTTAGATGGCCATATTGCTTATAGTACTGAAGATGAAATAAATATTGGAAAGTTGAAATATGGACTTGGAGCTCAATATATGTTTTCGAAAAATCCACGACAAACTCTTAGGATTCATTATCAGGACGATGTTGAACAACTTGGCAAAAGCCAAAATGCTTTTTTGGACGATAATATTTTGTCTTCAATTTTGCAACGAAATCCTAATTATAAACTTACAAATACTCAGACATTTACATCGTTTTACGAAAAAGAATGGTTTCAGGGATTTTCAAATACTTTAACTTTCACTTATAAGAAAATGTATCCGAGCGATAGCATTCCATTAGTTCAAAATTCGATAGAATACATAAGTTTAATTAGTTCTGAATTGAAGTTCAATACAAGATTTGCCTATAAAGAACGCTTCGTTTATGGAGAGTTTGAAAGGGTAAGTATGGGTTCACTCTATCCTGTCGTAAATTTGAACCTCTCATACGGAATTAACAATCTGTTTAAAAGCGATTTCGAGTATTTAAAAGTTGATTTAAACTATTATCATTGGTTCAATATCAGTACTTTTGGGTGGTTGAAATATACTGTAGATATGGGAAAAATATTTGGAACTTTACCCTATCCACTTTTGCGACTCCATGAAGGAAACGAAACTTATGCTTTAGACGAGTATGCTTTTAATATGATGAATTATTACGAGTTTGTATCAGACCAATATATAAGTTTTTTTGCCGAACATCATTTTATGGGATTGTTTCTGAATAAAATTCCATTATTTAGAAAGCTAAAACTTAGGGAAGTAATCCATGCAAAAGCTCTTGCCGGCAGTTTGAAATCTGAAAATGTTGATTATTTCGATTTCCCATATTCACTTTCCGGTTTAAATAATCCATATTTTGAAGCTGGAATAGGTGTCGAAAATATTATTAAATTTATTAGAGTCGATGCAGTATGGCGATTATCGCATCTCGACAAACCAAATGTTCAGACTTTTGGAATTCGGGCTAAACTTCAAATTTACTTTTAATAGTAGAATTTATGCAGGACTTTATTAAAAAACATTTTGGAAATGAATTTGTCAAAAATGTATTGACCCTATTTTCAGGTTCATTTCTTGCACAACTCATACCATTATTAATTCTCCCTGTTTTAACCAGACTATATTCTACTGAGGTTTTCGCAATTTTTTTTATTTATTCATCTATTGTAATGGTTTTATCCGTTTTGTCAACTTTGCAGATGGAGCTTGCAATAGTTTTACCTTCCAACAGAAAAGATGCAGTTAATGTTCTGATACTCAGTATAATTATTTCGATTGTGGTTTCTTTGGTTTTGTTAGTTATTATCATTTTCTTTTCAAAGGAAATTTCTATACTTATTGGTGAAAAGGGTATTGAAAATTGGTTGTTTTTTGTTCCAATAAGCATATTTTTTCTTGGAATTTTTCAATCGTTTAATTATTGGTGTAATAGAGTAAAAGATTATAAATCAATTTCATACACAAAAGTATGTAAATCGGTTTCTGCTGCAAGTTCCCAAGTTTCTGCCGGACTTATGCCAACAAACAATTTCGGAATGATTGGTGGAATGTTAATTGGACAATTTTTTTCGGCAAGTTTCATAACATTTCGAGTTTTGAAAAACGAAAGAAACTTGTTAGCAGATGTTAGTTTTAGTGATATGCTTAGCTTGGCAAAAAAGTATCGTGATATTCCAAAATTAAATACTTTAATCGGCTTGTTGAATAATTTGTCAAATCATCTTCCAATATTTTTATTGACAAAATTTTTCGGTAGCCATATCACTCCTCATTTTGGGATGGCTCAGAGAATTGTAGGTACTCCAATGGGAATGCTAAGTCAAAGTATTGGGCAGGTTTTTTATCAACAAGCATCAGATATTTACAATAGAGATGGAGATTTGTTCGCTTTTATTAAAAAAGCATACATTAATTTGCTAAAAATATCAATTGTTCCTTTTGGTATTGCTATGATATTTGCACCGATTCTTTTCAATTTATTCCTTGGAGAAGGATGGGAAATCTCAGGACAATTTGCACAAATTTTGGTTCCATGGCTCTTTGTTATGTTCCTGAATTCTCCAATAACATTTGTGATAACCATTTTGAATAAGCAAAAACAAATGTTGGTTTATGATATTTTTCTTATTATATTTAGATTTTTGGCTTTGTTTTGTGGATATTTTTATTTCGACAGTTTTTTTGTTTCCATAATTCTATTTTCGTTGGTAGGCTTGGGTTTTAATGTTTTTTTAATGTTTTATCTGTTTAAAATTTCAAAATCTGTCAATAATGATAGTTGAATAGAGATACCAGAAAATCAATTGTAAATTTTTACTGTCAGTTAATAAATTGTTAAACATTATTATATCTGTATTTTTGCAAATACTTTCGCAAAATGAAAAAGCTCACAATAAAAATAATTATTTTTCTTACAGCCATGGCCCTGACAGGCTTGATTTTTATTCAACTGTTTTGGATAAAAAATGCAGTATCAATTGCCGAACAACAATACGATCATCGGGTAGCTCTGGCACTTCAAAAAGTTGTTGACGATTTGGTAGAACTAAACAACGAAAAATTTAAAGTTGAGCTTGAAGATCATAGCTTGGAATGTACATACTTTAATGCAAAAATTGGAGATGTTATAGATACGGTGGTTGTAGATTCCTTGCTGAATAAGTATTTTGAGATATTTTGTGTTGATACCATCTATGAATATGTAATTGTAAAATGCGATGAGAGTAAAACTCTTTTTGGCGACGATAATATAATTTCAAAAAATATTTCTTTTAGTGCTCACAAAACTTGCTTGTCTTGCATTTGGAAAAAGGAATGCTATAATCTAATAACATTTTTTCCTGAAAAACGCAATTTTATATTATCTGAGCTCTTGATTTGGCTGTTCTTCTCTGGTTTCTTCTTGTTAATAGTCGTTGCCAGTTTCATATTTATAGTTTCAACAATATTTCGACAAAAGAAATTGTCTGAAATAAAAAACGATTTTATAAATAATATGACACATGAGTTCAAAACTCCAATTTCTACAATATCTATGGCAAGCGAGGTTTTATTAAAATCGGATAAACTCTCATCATTCGAAAGAATAAAAAAATATTCTCAAATAATTTTTGATGAAAATTCTCGACTCAGAAAACAGGTTGAAAGAGTTTTGCAAATGGCAATTCTTGATAAAGGAAAATATAATCTCGAAATTGAAACAATTGATATTCATGAACTTATTCAGGAAACTGTAAACAGTTTATGCCTCGATCATTGCGAACTTCCAGTCGAATTAGTTTATAAACTAAAAGCAAAACAAACTGAGGTTGATATAGATGTTTTGCATATTAGCAATGTGATTAACAATTTGGTTGACAATGCAAATAAGTATTCGAAAGAGGAAAAAACTATTAGTATTACAACTAATAACAATAGCAGAGGTATTTTTATCAGTGTTGCAGATAATGGAATTGGAATGACAAAAGATACCTTAAAATATATCTTCGATAAATTTTATAGAGTCCCTACTGGAAATATTCATAATACTAAAGGTTTTGGGCTTGGTTTACACTATGTTAAAAGTATTATTGAAGCACATGGCGGAAAAATACGTGCTCATAGTGAGTTTAATAAAGGTAGCAGGTTTACTGTATTTTTGCCTTTTAGTTGAAATTGATTGTAGGTTAAAAAATCATTTTTAATTTATGATTATCTTTATAGTTTATATTATATTTCAATTAATAGATATAAACATAGGATTAATGAACAGGATTATACTAATAGGAAATGGATTTGATTTTGCACATGGAATGCTAACAATTGACTGAAAAAACTAAATCTGAAACAATGCAATGTCTGTTAAGTATTTGCAATGATTAGAAATATATATTTTTGAAACGTTCATTTTATAAATAAACTGTAAACAGTATTAATTTAAATATTTTGTCATGATTACATCACAAAAATTGCATCCTCAATATCTTAAAAATGCCGAAGGTTTGCATGCGTTCGTAGTTTTGCCCTCTAAAGAATACGAAGAATTACTTGAAGATTACAATGATTTGCTTGTTATTGCAGAAAGACGAGATGAAAAAAAAATATCCCTAACAGAACTAAGAAATGAATTAAAGAGCAATGAGTAGATATAGAATAGAAATTACTCATTCTGTTGAAAAGGATTTTAGGAAAATTGCTAAACATAATATTGATGATATAATCAGCGCTATATAATCTTTGGCAAACGACCCATTTCCAGTAAATAAATGCAAAAAACTAAAAGGAACTGAAAAGAGTTATAGATTAAGAGTTGGAAACTATAGAGTTATATACGAAGTTGAGAATTTAATAAAAGTAGTAACAGTATATCATGTAAGACATAGAAAGGACGTTTATAAAAAATAAACCAATCGAATCTATTATCAGAATATTTATTTATAGATGAACTAAAGCTATTTTTTATCTTTGCCAAAAATTATACGTAGATGAATTTTGTTGAAGAATTAAAATGGCGAGGCATGATACACGATATTATGCCAGGAACAGAAGAGCAGTTCCAAAAAGAAATGTCAAGTGCTTACGTTGGTATTGACCCAACAGCTGATTCCTTGCATATTGGGCATTTGGTTTCGATTATGATGTTGAAGCATATGCAATTGGCTGGACACAAGCCTATTGCACTGATTGGTGGAGCAACAGGAATGATTGGCGATCCATCAGGAAAATCGGTAGAAAGAAACCTCTTAGATGAAAAAACAATTCGTCATAATCAGAGCTGCTTAAAAAAGCAATTGATGAAATTTCTTGATTTCGATTCTGATAATCTGCCAAACTATGCAGAAATTGTGAACAATTATGATTGGATGAAAGAGTTTAGTTTTCTCGATTATGTTCGCGATATTGGAAAACATCTTACAATAAACTATATGCTTGCTAAAGATTCAGTAAAAAAGCGACTTGAAACCGGGCTTTCTTTTACAGAATTTTCATATCAATTAGTGCAAGCATACGATTTTCTTTACCTATATGAAAATAAAAACTGCAAACTTCAAATGGGAGGTTCCGATCAGTGGGGAAATATTACAGCAGGAACTGAACTTATCAGACGAAAAATTCAAGGTGAAGCCTTTGCTTTGACGTGCCCACTAATTACCAAATCGGACGGATCGAAGTTTGGAAAAACTGAGGATGGAAACATTTGGCTTGACCCAAAACTTACATCTCCATATAAATTCTATCAGTTTTGGTTGAATATTTCTGATATTGATGCAGAAAAATATATTAAAATTTTCACCTTACTCACTGAAAATGAAATTGAAGATTTAAAGAAACAACATAGCGAAGCGCCGCATTTACGGCAACTTCAAAAAACTTTAGCTAAGAAAATTACATGTATGGTTCATTGCGAAACCGATTATGATATTGCCATTGATGCTTCACAAATTCTGTTTGGAAAAGGAACTTTCGATACTCTTAAAAAAATTGACGAAAAAACTTTATTAGCAGTTTTTGAAGGAGTTCCAAAATTTAATATTAGTAGAAATCTAATTGAGAATAATGTTAATATTTTGGATTTATTATCGTTTGATACTCAGGTTTTTAAATCGAAAGGAGAAGCAAGAAGAATGATCAAGGGTGGAGGAGTTAGTATCAATAAAATCAAAATTAACGATGCAGAATTATCAATGAATAGCAATTATTTGATTGGCGATAAATATATAGTAGTTCAAAAAGGAAAGAAAAATTACTATCTAATAATATTGGAATAAAATATTTGGTTTTTTTATGAATTTAAAATAATTCTATTTTCATAGAAACAAATTTGAAACGATGAGAGATTTCTTTGTTTCAATCAACAGAAAAAGTATAAAAAATGGATAACACATCGAAAGTAACTTATGATTTTAATTCCTCGGATTTAATAAGTTTTATAATAAAATATATTAAACCCTTATTGATAATTACAATTTCGGGAGCCATAGCTTCTATTATTGTGGCATTGACAATAACTCCTCGATATAAATCGACAGTTGTAATGTTTCCGGCATCTTCTTCCTCAATTTCAAATGATTTATTATCTATGAATAATAATCGGAAAAACATTTTGAAATTTGGAGAAGAAGAGGAAGTTGAACAGATGCTACAGGTGCTGCATTCCGATGGTATTCGAGACAAAATAATTAAGAAATTTGGATTGCTGCAACATTACGAAATTGATTCAACTGCGCAGTTTAAATTGACAAAACTGCACAAAAAGTTTAGCGACAATGTTACTTTCAAAAGAACAGAATTTATGTCGATCGAGATTGAAGTTTTAGATACAGATCCAATAACTGCTGCCAATATTGCTAATACAATTGCATCGCTGGTTGATACAGCTATGAGTAAAATGCAAAAAGATAGGGCAAAAATGGTTCTCAATATTGTAGAGAGACAGTATTTCGATTTGATTGATCAAATAAAAATTCTTGAAGATTCAATAAACATAATTAGGACCAAAGGAATTAATAATTACGAATCACAATCGGAAGTATTTAACGATGCTCTTGCTACAGCAATAATTCAAGGGAAAACTGAAAATATAAAAAAATTGGAAGAAAAAATTGACATCCTATCGAAATATGGTGGGCAGTATGTTGCAATTCGTGATCGCTTAATATATGAAATTGAACGACTTAGTAATTTGAAGCAGAAATATATAGAAGCAAAAATTGATGCAGAACATGAATTGCCCTACAAATATATTGTGGATAGAGCTGTTGCAGCCGAAAAAAAATCGAAACCAATAAGATGGTTGATTGTTAGTTTGTCAACTTTCTCAACTTTTATATTTGCTTTAATATTATTAATTTTAATTGACACCTTGAGAAGTCATCCAATGATTAATAAGAATATTAAATAATTTGCGATACCAAAACTGTCTTTCGTAAACAAATGACAAACCTTATTAGTTTTAAAAATTTTTATAAGTTCTCAATAATTTTCATAATTCTGAATGCAATATTCATGTATAATGAAATTTATTTTTTTGCTTTGATACCATTTTTATTATTAATAGTCATGCTAACTTTTTTTTCTATTGAAAAAGTTGTTCTTTTAATAGTATTTTTCGTTCCACTTTCGGTTCCTCTGTCCGAATTTGTTGGAGATATTGGTATCGACATTTATATGCCAACAGAACCGATCCTATTTGGCATAATGATTTTGTTTATTATCAAAATCCTTTTTGAACAAAAATTTGATAAGAAAATCTTAGTTCATCCAATTTCGATTGCGATATATTTCAATCTGTTTTGGATTTTGTTTACTAGTATTAGTAGCACAATTCCTATGGTTTCATTCAAATTTCTTTTGTCGCGATTATGGTTTGTTGTTGTATTCTATTTCCTTGCAACACAGGTTTTTACTAAAATAAATAATATTAATTATTTCATTTGGTTGTACATTATTCCATTTATTATAGTTATTGCATATTCATTATTTCGCCACAGCACATTTGGTTTGTTCAATCAGGAAGCTTCAAATTGGGTAGTTCGGCCATTCTATAACGACCATACATCATATGGTGCATTGATAGTTATGTTTATTCCTTTATTATTTGGGTTTGTATTTAATAAGATTTATTCTTCACGTACAAAATTTCTAATTTGGGTAGTTATTGTAATATTCTTTACTGCTTTGGTTTTTTCATATACACGTGCTGCGTGGTTGAGTTTAGTAGGGGCAATAGGTGTTTTGACATTGGTAATCTTTAAAATTAAATTTAAATATATTTTGATAGTTGCCGGGATTTTAATTGTTTTTTTAATATCCTTTAGCACTGAAATTTTTGTTGAACTGGAACAAAATAAACAAGATTCATCGGAAGACATTGAAGAGCATATTAAATCTATGTCTAATATTGCTACCGATGCTTCAAATCTTGAACGGATAAATCGCTGGAAATGTGCACTTCGAATGTTTGCTGAAAAACCAATATTGGGGTGGGGACCCGGAACATATATGTTCAATTATGCTCCCTTTCAGTTTTCCTACGAAAAAACTTTTATTAGTACTAATGCTGGTGATATGGGAAATGCTCATAGCGAATATATTGGACCTCTTGCAGAATCCGGAATTTTTGGTTCGTTAAGTTTTCTGATAATTATTTTTGCAACTATTTATACTGCAATAAAAACTTATAAAAAGCTAGAAAACAGTGGAAATAAGATTCTATTATTAACCACTTTATTGGGACTTATTACTTACTATCTTCATGGATTTTTAAATAATTTTCTTGATACCGATAAGGCTTCTGCACCATTTTGGGGATTTACCGCAATTATTGTAGCATTTGATGTTTATCACAATAAGAATAAGGAATCATCGAATATTGAAAAATGATATTTATAAGTTTGATCTACTTAATTTTCAATTTCTATTTGTTGTTTTTTTGAAAAAAATGACAGTATTCAGTTAATCCACATTCTTTGCATTTTGGTTTTCGGGCTACACAAGTGTATCTTCCGTGCAAAATTAACCAATGATGTGCAATTGGAATTTTATCTTTTTCAATAAATTCTACAAGTTGCTTTTCAGTTTCGTAAGGATTTTTGGCATTTTCTGTTAAGCCAATTCTTGCTGATACACGAAAAATATGAGTATCTACAGCCATTTCTGGTTGATTAAAAACTACTGAAAGAATTACATTTGCAGATTTTCTCCCTATCCCAGGCAATTGTTGCAACTTCTCTCTGGTTGAAGGAACTTCTTCATCGAATTTTTCAACTAAAGTGCGAGCCATTCCAATTAGATAATTCGTTTTAGAATTTGGATAAGAGCAGCTTCTAATTAGTGCAAATACCTCATCAAATTCTGCCAAAGCCAAGTTTGAGCATTTTGGAAATTTTGTGAAAAATGCAGGTGTAATAATATTTACTCTTTTATCTGTGCATTGTGCCGAAAGGATTACTGCAACAATTAGTTCATAGGCTGTTTTGTAATGAAGTTCGGTTTCTGCAACAGGTTTATGTATTTCAAAGTAGTTAATAACATTTTTAAATCTATCCGCTTTTTTCATAATACAAAAAAATACCCCCACGAATTTCTCGTGAGGGTATTGATTATTTTAATAAGTTATCTTAAAATTTTGATTATTTCTGAATTATCATGCTTTTTGTTGAAACAAAGTTTTCTGCTTCAATTTTGTAATAATATGTACCTGAAGCATAATGACCTGAATTGAATTCGATAAGATATTCTCCTGCATCATAATTTTCAGAAACTAATATTTCTAATAGTTCACCAACTGGATTGTACAATTTTATTTGAACATCAGAAGATTCAGCTAAAAAGAATTTAATAGTAGTTGTCTGACTAAATGGATTAGGCATGTTTTGGTACAAGGCACTTAAAGAATTAGTAAGAGCTGTTGCTTTAAATTCTTCAACAACACTTATTCCATTGTTTGTAAAAAATTCGTCGCCTTCTATCCAGCTAACTACTTCAAGTTGATATTCATCATTTGTAGCATAGTCCCACAGAACAATTGAATAATTCTCACCATCTACTATTCCTTCAATTTCGTCTGTTGTAAAATCATCTCCCCAGATTGCTATTGAGATATTCTCTCCTGTATAAACAGTGCTTCCGAGCAATTTACCATCTAAATTGAATACTCCTATTTCGCTATTTTGTGATGGAGTAGTATCCCATGCTTTTGAAGGAATTCCAAGAGTCATATTGTTTCCAGTATTTGAAGTTTCGGTATATCTAACTGGTGTTGGAATGAAAACTTCTGTTTTAGAGGAAACTGAGTTTGCAAGGTAAGTAAGAGTTACAGCAAGATCAGTTTTAATCTGATATCCTTGTCCAGGATCTAAATCACCAATTGCGTTGATACCGTAGAATGGCCAATAAACCATACCCAGCGCATCTTTTACAATAATAGTATTTGCTACAATTTGACTTAGTAATGTTTCAACTGAAGCAGGTGATTGACGTAAGTATCCAAAAATACTCCATCCTTCTGGAATACTTATAGGTGAAAGTTCTGGAACAACTGCATATCCAACTACAGAAAGTGTTTGAGTTGTAGTCATTTTAACTTGATATCCTTCGCCAATAGTTAAATCACCAATAGCATTAATAAAGTATAATGGCCAGTAAACCATTCCTAAACCGTCTTTTACGATTATTACCTCAGATGCAATAGCTGCAAAAGCAGAATCTAAAGAAGGTTCGAATGGATCAATGTATGTTGAAATGATATTCCAACCAGTATTTATGACGATATCCTGAGTTTGAGAAGTTATTGCACTTAATGAAGCAACACCGCTCATGCCATTTCCAACAAAGTATGCATCATTAGGGAATGCTCCTGATAAATCATAAGTCGCATCAGCATCAAATTCAGAGGCTGTGGTTACATCCCAAATTTTCCATTTAAATTCTTCGTTAGCTGCAAATCCGTCAAAACCTACATCTGCTCCCCAAGCTGATAAGAATAAGTTGTTACCGTTTGTTTCGTAATAAACATATCCACCGCAAACTAAATCTCCATTTGCATCATTGAAGAATACACCTAAATAGCTGCCATCAGCAATAGGAGTGCCATCAATCGTAATATTTGCAGATACAGGTACAAGAATTGTATGATTAGTTGATGTAACTGTTGGTTCAGGCCATGGTAATCCAGAAGATATAACCACAGTATATGTAACAAGAGCGGTACAATTTGGATCAACAAGTGAATAAACATAACAACTTACATCATAACTGCCAGCAGCAGCAAATGTGTGAGTTGCATCTATTCCTGATGCTACATTACCATCATCAAAGTCCCAATCAACTGCATATTCTGCAAGGTCTATATTGGCAATTGTAGCAAAATAGTATTGCATATTACCTTGATCAGTAAAAGTAAAGTCTGCATCGGCATTACAAGGATAATTTAGTGTTGTAAACGTACTTGGTCCTGCCCAATCACTACAATCCGAACTTACGTACCAATCATAAGTTGTAGATGGCAACAGTCCAATTAATTGGTAATTTGTAGTTGTAATACCGGAAATTAGGGTTCCTGAACCTAATGAAAAACCAGTTGTACCCCACTCAATAAACCAAGTTGAGGAAGTTCCATTTTCTGTCCACTCCAAATCAGCAGTTGTTGTTGTGATGTTTGTTTCAATTAAATCTGTTGGTATAGGACAGGTCGTCTGTGCAAAAATACTACTCGAATACCCGAAAGTGAATAAAAGAGTTAGCACTAATAAAATTTTTGTAAAATTTTTCTTTTCCATACTTATTAATTTAGTTATTTATTTGTCTATTTAGTTAATATTTAATCTATTATAAATTTATTTATAGTCAATTTGTACTATTCATATAAATGTTTTTATCAAAAAAATTAATCATCTAAATTATGCTAATAATTTTATAAAACCAAACATTATATTAAAAAAAATTATTTTTTAACATTTGCAAGGTATTAGGTTCAACTTAATAATCCAATATTAGCGAAATTTTCGAAATACAAAAAAAAGTTATATATTTCTGAATATGTATAGTTTACTCGTATTGATTAAGGATTTTTCTTTAACAATTTAGTGCTTTAAGAACGCTAATTTTGTTACGAGATTAATTTGATAAAGTTAAATTGTTTGTGAATTTTATTAAATTCAAAAAAAACCTCACAATCGGAATTGTGAGGTTTTGAATTAATTAATATTTTGCTTAAAATCAGATTATTTCTGAATTAATAAGCTTTTAGTCGAAACAAAATTCTCTGTTTCAATTCTGTAAAAATACGTACCTGAAGAGTATTTGTCAGAACTAAACCCTATTGAATGTTCACCTTCTTCATAATTTTCTGAAACTAATACATCAAGAAGTTCTCCTACTGAATTATATAATTTCACTTTAACGTTGGCAGATTTCGCTAAGAAAAATCCAATAGTTGTTGAATGACTAAATGGATTTGGAACATTTTGATACAGTGAGCTTAACATTTGAATAGCTGATGTAGTTTTAAATTCTTTTACAACACTTATTCCATTGTTCACGAAATTCTCATCTCCTTCAAGCCAGCTCAGAACTTCAAGTTTATATTCCTTTTTTGAAACTTGATCCCAAAGAATAATTGAATATGATTCTCCATTTTCAATCCCTTCAATTTCATCTGTTGTAAAATCGTCTCCCCAAATAGCAATTGAGATATTTTCGCCAGAGTAAACCGTGCTTCCGAGTAGTTCTCCTTGATTGTTAAAAATACCAATTTCACTATTTATGGCAGGTACTAAATCCCATGCTTGTTGTGGAATTCCAAGAGTCATGTTGTTACCCGTATTGGAAACATTTGTATATTTAGATGGGCTTGGAATTAAAATTTCGGATTTAAGTGAAATCGAGTTTGCAGGATATGTAAGTACAATAGCAAGATCGGTTTTTATCTGATATCCTTGACCAGGAATTAGATTTCCTATACTATTGATTCCGTATAGAGGCCAATAAACCAGACCAATAGCATTCTTAACGATTGTAATATTGTTCACAATTGGATTTAACAGAGTTTCAATTGATGCCGGTGATTGACGTAAGTAGCCAAAAATACTCCATCCAAAAGGAATATTAATAGGTGTGATTTCAGGTACAACTGCTGCTCCTTCTACAGTAAGAGTTTGTGTTGAATTCATTTTTACTTGATATCCTTCTCCAATAGCCATGTACCCAATACTATTAATTCCGTAGAGTGGCCAATAAACCATTCCAATGCCATTTTTTACAATTACCACTTCTGAGGCAATTACCGTAAAAACAGAATCTAATGCAGGTTCAAATGGGTCAATATAAGTTGAAATAATATTCCAACCTGAGTTGATTATCATGTCTTGGGTTTCAATACTATTTGCACTCAAGGAGACTATACCGCTCATTCCATTAGCAACAAAAAAAGCATCGTTAGGGAGTACTCCAGACATATTATAGGCCGCTGTAGCATCAAATTCGATGGCTGTTGTTATATCCCAGATTTTCCATTTAAATTCTTCGCCATTTGCAAAACCGTCGAATCCAATATCTGCTCCCCATGCGGTAATAAACGAATTATTTCCTGAGGTTGTTTCATAATATGTATATCCTCCACAAACTAAATCTCCGATAGAATCATTGTAGAAAACACCTATATAGCTGCCATCTGAGACAGCAATTCCATCAATTGTAATATTTGCTGATATAGGAATCAAAATTGTGTGATTGGAAGAAGTAATAGTAGGATCTGTCCATGGTGCTGGCATTGATACAACAATAGTATAAGTTACTATATTAAGACATGAAGTATCAGAGTATGAATATACAAAACAACTAACATCGTAACTTCCGGGCAAAGCAAAAGTATGGATTGTTGATAAACCATATGCAGAGTTTCCATCATCGAAATCCCAATCAACGCCAAATTCACTGAGGTTTATATTTGCAATAGTTGTAAAGTCGAAAGTCATGTTCCCTTGGTCAGTGAAAGTAAAATCTGCATCAGCAGTACAAGGAATTGAGACATTTATTTGAATCCAATAATCTATCTGATCCCAGCATGTAGGATCGTTCACATCTTCAATCAAGCAAGATACTAAATATGTACCCGAAGCCGAATAAGTATGGCTAATATTGTTATTGCTATTATTAACAACTACTCCATCGCCAAAGTCCCAAGTAATATTATAAGCGCTTGCAGAATAAGGAGTTAATGTGTAGAATGAATATTCTCCATTTCCTAAATCCGTCCAATCATAATCTGCGTTCACTGTGCAAGTAGATCCGGCACTAGTGTAAATCCATTGTCCTTGTGTGTCATTACAATTAGGATTATTAAGGTCTTCTACATAAACTTCAACATAATATGAACCTGCTGCAGGATAAGTATGATAAACCCAGTCTGCACCTGATGTCATTGTCCCATCACCAAATGTCCATTCAACATAATAACCTGAGCTGTTATAAATATAGTTTGTGTACATACCCATTTCCAGTCCGTTTTCTTCCCACCAGGTGAAAGAAGCATCTACAATACAAGGTATAGAATCTGTACTAAAAATATCTAATTCGTAATTTCCAAACGAATTGGTATAACCATATACTTTTACGTAATAGGTTCCAATATTAAGATTTGCAAATTCTAATTGCGACTGCAATCCACAGAAATCATCATTATAACCAATTTGAGTTCCTCCGCAAGCATCCCATACCTCTAATTTTGTGTCGAAAGCTGAGTCTGAGTTACATAGAGAAACTGTAACAAGTGGATATAGGCTGTCCACTTCAAAATAATACCACATTTCTCCATAGGAAATGATAGAACCGCTTACAAATGGATCGTTTACATATCCATAATCAAGAGCTGCTGAACAACCTGTAGGAATAACAACTGTATCGCAAGAAACTGTAACAGATCCTCCGGTGGGATTCACGCCACCTAAACCATCTGAAAATACTAAATTTCCAACTCCGTCATAGATGTCATATGAGTTTTCATATGCCCAGCTTCCTGGAGAATAACTTGTACTTATTATATCTCCAGTTAAAACGTTCAAGGTGTATATTCCAGGTCCATAGCCAGTTAATAATGTTGCATTAGGGATAACTAAAGTTCCATTAACACTGATGTTTAACATTCCTCCATTCCATCCATCGCCATAATCATCATTTAGTGCAATTATATAATCGCATCCTAAAGATGAAACTGCAATTGTACTAGTGTATGAATCTGTACATGATGTATCATTCAAATCAGTAACTGTGCATGTTACATCATAAGTACCATCATTTGAGTATGTATAGCTAAGATTGTCGGCATTGCTAGCTGATCCTCCGTCTCCAAAGTCCCATGAAACAAAATAGCCGGCACTTGCAAATTGAGTATTAAGTGCAAAATCGTAGCTCATAAAGCCAGACGGATACCATGAAAACATGGCATCTACAATACAACCAGATGTTACTATATTAACAGAATAGTCTTCAACTTCGCCATATGTAAATATTGTACATGGATCGCTTGTGTCGAAGCTTGAATCAAATAGAACAATTCTCATAGTTGTTACTCCTGCAATTGCATTTGCTGGAGCAAGAATGGATGCATTAAATGTTGAGCCAGCATTAATTGTATTATGCACTTCGCCTGCGTCCATGAAATCACCATCTTGATTCCAGTCGATATAAACTTTGACATCATCTGTTGAATACAAGTTTGATACTGTTACAGATAGAGGCGAACCTAAAACAAAATTTACATCGTTCGAAAATGTGGTGAAATCTGTATATCCTCCATTATCAACAAAGGATGAATTACTAATTGAGCCAAAATTTACATTGCTGATGTACTCATAGGATTGAGAAGCACTTCCAGCGCTACAATAAATTTGCCCAAATGTGCTAATTGTCATAGCAATTAGCAAAATGAATAACATTAAATTTTTTTTCATACGCGATAATTTGATTAATTAGTTATAAATAAATTGAAATACAAAAGTATAATTTACTAGTGAGCAAGACTGTTAAAAAATCAATATAGTTGCAGTTTTTTATTATTTGAGGTTTTTCTATTTTTCCGACAAAAAAAATACCCCCACAAAGTATTGTGAGGGTATTAATATCATCAATTCAAATTATAAAATTCGAATTTTAAGCTTTATTTCTGAATCAACAAGCTTTTTGTATCTGTAAAGTTATTGCTGATTATTTTGTAATGGTATGCACCAGAAGCAAATTTATCAGCATTAAATTCTATAGTATGCTCTCCAGATTCAAATTCTTGCGAAACTAATACTTCAAGTAATTCTCCAACAACATTGTAAATTCCAATGTGAACATCAGATTTTTCTGCTAAAAAGAATCCTATAGTTGTAGTAGTACTAAATGGATTTGGTACATTTTGAAGCAATTCAGAAGAGTTTGAAATGAATGATGAGGTTTTAAACTCCCCAACAACACTTATTCCATTTTCTAAATATTGCTCATTTCCTTCAATCCAATTTGTAACTTCAAGATGATATTCTTCATTCATGAGTTGATCCCATAAAACGATAGAATATGTTTCACCATTTGAAATACCTTCTTTTGAATTAGTTGAGAAATCGTCTCCCCAAATAGCTACAGAAAGGTTAGATCCTGTAAAAACAGAACTTCCTAAAAGATCGCCATTTTGGTTGAAAATACCTATCTCACTATTTATTGAAGGTAGAATTTCCCATGCTTGTTGTGGTATTCCTAAAATCATATTGCTTCCGGTATTTTGGATGTCATTATAATTTATAGGGATTGGCACATAAACATCAGACTTAGTACTTGTTACAGTATTGGCTGGATATGTCAGAATATCTGTAGCATCCATTTTGAATTGATATCCTTGTCCAGGAACCATATTGCCAATTGCATTAATTCCATACAATGGCCAGTAAACCATACCAAAACTATTTTTGATAATTGTAATATTATTTACTATTGGATTCAGCATAACATCAATTGGTGCTGCAGAATGACGTAAATAACCAATTATACTCCACCCTGAAGGAATTGTAATTGGTGTTAATTCAGGAGCAACCATAAGACCAGTTATTGAAATGACTTGTGTTGAAAACATTTTAACCTGATATCCTTCGCCTATTGTAAAATCTCCAATAGCATTGATACCATAAGCAGGCCAATAAACCATTCCATATCCGTCTTTAACTAATTCAATTTCAGAAGAAACAGAAGCAAAGACTGAATCAACTCCAGGTTCGAATGGATCTATGTAAGTCGAAACAATGTTCCAACCTAAATCTGCTATAAGGTCCTGAGTCTGAACAGTTATTGCGCTCAATGATTGAATTCCGCTCATACCATTTGCCACAAAGAATGCATCATTAGGGAATGCACCAGATAAATTGTAAATTGCACTAGCATCAAATTCAGTTGCTGATGTTAGATCCCAAATTTTCCATTTGAATTCTTCGCCAGTGGCAAATCCATCAAATCCTATATCGGCACCCCATGCGGTAATGAACATATTATTTCCAGTTAAGGACTCGTAATATGTATATCCACCACAAATTAAGTCGCCATTTGCATCATTAAAGAACACACCAACGTAACTTCCATCAGAAATTGGTATTCCATCAACAGTAATACCAGCTAATGATGGTACTAAGATTGTATGGTTTGTGCCAGTTAATGCTGGTAATGTCCATGGTGCAGAGCTTGATACAATTACATCGTAAGTTACTACATCAGTACAAGTAGGATCTAATAATGAAGTAACTGTACATTCAACGAAATAAGTACCTGGAGCAGCAAATGAATGTGTAATATTCATACCTGAACCAAAGTTTCCATCATAGAAATCCCAATCAATAGAAAATTCATTAGAGCTGAATGTTCCAACAGTTGCAAAATCAAAGGTCATATTGCCTTGGTCAACCCAAGAAAAATCTGCATCTACATTACAGATACTGATTGTTTCTGTATATGAATCAAAGCAAGTAGGATCATAAGGGTCGGTTACAGTACAAGTTACATCATATAAGCCACCAAAAGAATATGTGTAGCTTACATAATCGGCATTGCTTGCCATTCCTCCATCTCCAAAATCCCAATCAATAATGTAGCCAGCACTTGCATATTGATTTACTAATTCAAAATCGAAAGTGTAGTTTCCAATATCATACCAATTAAACATGGCATCTAAGCCACATAGTGGGTTAAGAGGAACTGGATTAGTTTCGCCAAACTCTTCAGTTGCTATTTCAGACGAAATAGAAACAATGGGAGCTTGGCCAAATGTGCTAAAGGCTAAAGCAAATAACACACTAAATAGCATTAATGTTTTTTTCATACGCAATTAGTTTTAGTTAATAAAAAAATAAATACAAATATAGATATTTGAAGTTTCATTTACAAAGTATATTCCATTTTTCACAAATATTTAGGATTTTAACCTAATACATTTTAAGACTACAATGATTTTTGTTTTGTTGCAAAGAGTACAATTTAAAAATACTATTTCTTTTTTGAAGAAAATATTATTTCGATTTTCCATCAATTGAAGATTTCAATGAACTAATAATTAACACCAAAATTCAATCTAAAACACCAAATTTTACTTTATTGGAACGAAGCAAATAGTTTGAATATTAATATGTTTAACAATAATTTGGATATTATTACACTTCATACAAAATTATGTTACAATTTATGTTCATTATTAACTCTAATATTTATATTCTTCTCTTTTTAATTTCTGACAAAAAGTAACTTAGTTTTCGGAAATATTTAATAATTACTTATTTTTACGCCTGAAAAATAATATCAAATTATGAAAAAAATTACAATACTATTTGCTTTTCTTTTATTAATCGGGTTCTCAATATCTTCTTGTAAAGAGTGTGCAACTTGTTACATAAGTGTCCCGAGCGGCATTGACACTACTCCTGAGAAGTTTTGTGGTACGAATTCTGAAGTGTCCGATTTTGAAAAACAATATGCTGAAGATGCAGCATCCATTCCTGGAGTTGGAAATTCTGCTGTTTGCAGTAGATAAAGTTTGAGTTTCTCAGTTTTGAATATTAGATTGTAATTCTTTAATTCTATTATAATGAATAAAAAACCACTCGTTGCCTTAATTTTTGTCTTTTTTCTATTCTATTTTTCTTCATGCAAAAAGTGCACAACTTGCGAAATACAAAATGTAAATGGAGAAACTGAAGCTGCATACGATGAATTTTGTGGTACTAATACAGAAATAGAAAATTTTATTGACGATTTAGAGATTAGTGCAGAACAACTTGGTGGAGTTGGTACAGTAGTTTGTACATCCTATTAATTTGTATGCGTTCCAGTTTTTTCAAGTTAAGACTATTATTTCTAAAAAATAAATAGAAAAATTTGCATAATCATTTTCTGTCAAAATCAGATAGATGGCTAAAAGGAAACTTCAAAGGTTTGCAGATATTAAGCAATTTGATAATGTTGTTGATATTGAAATCTCAGATATTTTAAATCAAGATTTTGAACTAAAATTATTATGGAAGAGCAAATTCTTTAACAATTCAAACCCAATTGTTCTTGAACTTGCATGCGGAAAAGGAGAATATACTATTGGTCTTGCCGAAAAAATTCCTGAAAAGAATTTTATTGGGATTGATAAAAAAGGGGCAAGGATGTGGGTAGGAGCAAAATATGCTTTAGATAACAAACTACAGAATGTAGCATTCATCAGAACAAGGATAGAATTGTTAGCATCGTTTTTTGGGAAAAATGAAGTTGATGAAATTTGGATAACTTTTCCCGATCCTCAGCTTAAAAGTAGTAAAAAACGCTTAACATCAGCTCGTTTTTTAAATTTGTATAGGAACATAATAAAGCCAAGCTCAATAATTCATCTCAAAACCGATAGTCAGGAATTATTCGATTTTACAAACAAAATGATAGAATTCAACAAGCTAAACCTTTTGTTCTCAACCAATAATGTCGAAAATGCAAATCTATTTTCAGATATTTTATCAATAAAAACAAATTATGAGAATATTTTTCTTGAAGAAGGAAAAAAAATCAAATACTTGAAGTTTGAATTAAATAAAGAACAAAAAGTCATTCCTTTTGACTAATTTGGAATTAACAAAATTGTTGAAGGGATAATTATTATTCTTTGTTTTTTGTATCAATAATTATTGTTACAGGCCCACTATTTATTAGTTTAACATCCATCATTGCTCCAAATTCTCCAACTTTTGGCTTTTTACCGATATCAATAGCTATTTGACCAACGAAGTTTTCATAAAATGGTATTGCAATTTCGGGTTTTGCAGCATTTATGTACGATGGACGATTTCCTTTCTTCGTTTTAGAATGAAGAGTAAATTGGCTGATAATCAGAACCTCTCCATTAGTTTCTTTCAATGACAAATTCATTTTTCCTTCTTCATCGTTAAAGATTCTAAGATTTGAAATTTTGTTTGACAGCCATTTAATATCTTCCAGATTATCTGCACATTCAATTCCGATTAAAATTAAAAGCCCATCTTTAATTTCTGAAAATATATTTTTATTAATTGTTACCGAAGCTTCTGAAACTCTTTGGATTACAGCTTTCATATTAATGTATTAAAACAAAATGAAAATATTGTTCAATAATAATAAATTTTTCGATAATTTCTTTTTGTATCTTTGCATAAAAATTCATGGGGCTGATTTGGCTTTGACAGCAAGATGAATTGATTTGTAAGCATGTCGAGCAACGCAACTAACTCGTTAAACTTTTTGCAACTTTTTAAACGGCGAAAATAACTACGCTCTCGCAGCATAATCTTGCCAGGCACGATTAGCTAAATTCCTCGCTCAAGGAGTGAGGAACGAGATGTCTCGCAAACAATGCTTCCCGGTGGTTGTTTGCACATGGGGCACCATTCACATTGGGATAGTTTGGGTAGATTTTTCGATGCCCTTGCGAAATTCAGAAAATAAGGAAACAATAGATTGTTCTTTTTCAGTTGTTTCTCGAAAAAATTTTAAAGGACTAAACATGTAGAAAGCATTTTGGTTTCTTGTTTGGACCAGGGTTCGACTCCCTGCAGCTCCACCTTTTTTATTTAGTTCTCCTTAACTTCAATTTTCTATTGAAGTTTTTTTTTCGCCATACTTGCCATCAATTTCAAAAGTATTATATGAGATTTTTATAAAAAAACAAAAAATTTATGGAAATTGAAAACAAATTGTATCCATTAATAAAAGTGTTTAAATATCTTTGAAATGTAAAATTTGAAAATAAAAACTTGAAGTAGTTCCAAATATTTGGCATTTGTTCGGCAACAAAAATATAACAAAAATATCTGATATAGAGCTTATTATCAGTTACAAAAAAAGTAACAATCACTCAATCGTGGGCGAGTTGTTCAAACGCTATACTCAATTTGTTTTTTTAGTTTGCATGAAATACTTAAAAAATGAAGAAGATAGCAAAGACGCAATGATGCAAATTTATGAAAAACTTTTTGTAGATCTGAAAAAGCATAATATTGCAAATTTCAAATCGTGGCTTCATGTTGTTACGAAAAATTTTTGTTTGTTGAAAATTCGTAGCAGTAAAACAAAGGTACAGTTTTCGGAATCTATTATTATCGATGATGAAAGTGATTTAATAGAAGATTTTAGTTTTTTTCATAAAGATATTGAAAATGGAAAAGAAGAAAAATTGCAAAGCTTGGAAAAAGCTATCGAAAGTTTAAACGAAAAACAAAAGAAGTGTATAGAAATGTTCTATCTTCAAGAAAAGTGTTATAACGAAATTGCTGATGCGACCGGCTTCAGTCTGAAAAACGTTAAAAGTTTTATTCAAAACGGAAAAAGAAATATTAAAATGAAACTCCAAAAAGATTATTCTTAAGTAATGAAAACCAAATACGATAATATTTTCTCAAAATCAGAATGTGTTTCAATAGATATGAAACAAAAATATCTTGAAAATAAATTAGATTCGAAAGAGATGTTTTTGGTTGAAAAACATTTGCTTGATTGCGAAATGTGTTCCGATGAGATGGAAGGATTGTCTTATTTGAAAAATATTAATCAACTCAAAGATATTAATGAGAAGATTGTCTTACCTGGCATTTTCAATAATAATTATGAAAAGCCTAAAACTATAAGGCTAAATAGCTGGAAAAAAGTTATTTCGATTGCTGCTATGGTAGTTGTTATTTCAGGGATTTTTGTAATTGTAAATAATTTAGTTGAGAAAAACCAATCTGAATATATGGCCGTTGAAACCGAAAGTGAAATTGACAGCTCTCAGAATATCCATTTTGAGGATCTATATGAAATGACTGTAGTTGAAGAAAAGATTGAAAAAGAATTTAAGGGAATAGAAAAACAAGAACTCAATAAACAAGAAATTGAAAAACCCGAAATTGAAGATTATAAAGAGCTACAAATAGTTGAAAACGTAGAAGTTGTTGAAAATCAGTTGAGCGTGATGGATGAAGATATTACAGAAGAAGAATCTGATTATGAAAATGAAATCTATGAAATATCAGAAGAAGAAAATGAAAATCTGAAAAAACCTAAAAGCAATCAATCTTTTGAGAAATCTTCTCAGAAATCGATAAGTGCAAATGTGCCGGAGGCAAGAAGATTTAAAGCTGTTCAACCAGCATCGGAAAGTGTTGAAGAAACCAAGAGCCCAAAAAATCATTTTCAAATCTCAAATATTAGTGAGAAAAAAAGGAGCAAAAGCCATATCAAGGAGCAGACAAATGAAAAGAGCGATTTGGATAAAGCTATGAATAAATATAATGCCGGAAAATATAAATCGGCATTAAAAATACTCAGCAAAGAAATATCAAAACAAGAAGACAATTTTCAAGCTATATATTTTTCAGCACTTTGCTACTTTGAAACTGAAAAATATGATGAAGCTTTAAACAATTTAGACAAAATAATTTTGGCAAAAAGTCCTAATTATTTAGTGAAAGCACAAATAAAAAAAGCTGAAATTCTGATTGTGCAAAAAAAATATGAAGAAGCAAAATCTATATTACATCAGATTATTCAAAAAAATGGTGAGCTTCAACATAAGGCAATCGAATTGTTGGAAACTATTACTAATTGAAATTCAGCTTTTCTGCTCTTATCCTTATAATTATTTAGTTTGTAAAGAAATCGAGTACATTTCCCAATTTGTTGCTTTTTTCGCTATAAAGTTCTGTAAACGAACACTTCGTGCAAGTTACAGTTGTAAACCTTTTGTTTTGTATGTTGAATATTTTTGTAACAAAACTTCCTGTAGTTCTTATTTCTCCTAATTCGCAAATGCTGCTTCCGCATTTCGGGCATTTGTATTTTATTTTGTTCATGGGTTTTTATTTAGATTAAAAAAAAGTTGTTTAAGATTACTCAAAACTTTGAAAAAAGGTAATTTATTTTTCTTTTTTTAATCGTTTTGTGTCTTTTAAAGATTTATGTAAAATCCATTCGAGCTGTCCATTAATACTACGGAATTCATCGGAAGCCCATTTTTCTATTGCCTCCATCATATCAGGATTTAGCCTCAAAAGGAAAGTTTTTTTCTTTGCCATTTTAATTGCTTTTTGATATTCTTAAATATCAACTAGTGTAAAGTTCCTGCATTGATAACCGGTGTTGCGTCTTTGTCAGAACATAAAACTATCATAAGATTGCTAACCATCGTTGCTTTTTTCTCTTCTTCCAATTCAATAATATTTTTCTCGGAAAGTTGCTCTAAGGCTGTTTCTACCATGCTCACAGCTCCCTCAACAATTTTGAAACGTGCAGCAACTATTGCTGTGGCTTGTTGTCGGCGAAGCATTGCACCGGCAATTTCCGATGCGTATGCAAGATATGCAATTCTTGCTTCCATAACCTGAATTCCGGCAATTTCAAGTCTTTCAGTAAGTTCCGCTTCAAGAACATGATTCACCTCCTCGCCTCCAGAGCGTAAAGTGATATCTGCTTCCTGATCATCAAAATTATCATAAGGATAGTGTCCTGCCAATTTTCTGATTGCTGCTTCGCTCTGAATCGAAACAAAATGTTCATAATTGTCAACCTCAAATGCTGCCTTAAAAGTTTCTTCAACTCGCCATACCAGTACAATTCCAATCATTATTGGATTTCCAATTTTGTCGTTCACCTTAATTGGTTCACTATCGAGATTTCTTGCTCGCAATGATATTTTTTTCTTAACAAAAAATGGATTTACACAAAAAAAACCGTTTTGTTTTACCGTACCTTTATAGTTGCCAAATAAAATTAAAACTGATGATTCATTGGGATTTATAACAAGTAGTCCCGCAATAATGAGCAAAGCTACAGGTAACAGAAGGATGAACCATAATACTTTCATTGCAGCTACTCCAAAAATTCCAATTCCTAATACAATTATTAATATGGTTAACCATAAATAACCTGAGGACGGATTGTATTCTTTTTCTTTTTTCATTTTAGTAATTTTAAATTGATATTAAAATAATATTAAATTCATATTAATTCGATACTTAAATGATTTCAAAAAGTTACATAAAATGAATTTTTTTTCTGATATTTTAAATGCATAAATGGAATTCTAATTATTTGAAAAAGAAATTTACTTTTGCAGAAAAGTAAGAACTATATATTTCTTTCAATTATTTAATAATGTGGCTCAAATTGAAATTATTACATTGCTTTTGTTGTTTAAGTAAAACTGAATGTAAATTAAAGAAATTTCATATTCTGAAAAAGTAAATTTAATGAGAAGCTCAAAAATAATTGTTTATACTGGAGTCATTATTGCCACTATCATTTGGAGTTTGTCATTTATTTGGTACAAAGAAATATTTGAATACTTAAAACCAATTTCAACAGTATTTCTACGACTGATTATATCCACAATTTTTTTGGCAATCATTTCTATTTTTCTTAGGAAATTGCAAAAAATTGAACGCAGACATTATAAAATATTTGTTTTGCTAACACTTTTCGAACCGTTTTTATATTTTCTTGGCGAAAGTGTTGGATTGCAATATGTTTCTTCAAGTTTGGGAGCAATTGTAATTTCAACAATTCCGCTTTTTATGCCTTTCGCTGCCTACTATTTTTTGAAGGAAAGACTTTCGAAGTGGAATTTTTTAGGAATAATAATTTCATTATCGGGAGTTTTGTTAGTGATATTTAGCGGTAATCATGAAGTAAGTGGAGCTGTTACGGGCATTTTAATAATGCTTATTGCTGTAGTCTCAGCAATTTTTTATAACGTAATTTTGATAAGACTCACAAAGCATTATAGTGTTTTTACAATTATTACATATCAAAACGGATTAGGGGCAATCTATTTTTTGCCGGTATTTTTCATCTTCGAGTACAATCACTTTCAGCAGGTGGAATTTTCAATTGGACTTTTGACACCGCTATTAGAGTTGTCTCTGCTGGCTTCGGGCTTTGCTTTCATATTTTTTACATTAGCGATGAAAAAATTGGGCGTTTCGAAAGCCAATGTTTTTATAAATCTTATTCCCGTTTTTACAGCAGTATTTGCATATTTTATGCTCGACGAACCATTAGGTTTTATAAAATTGGCTGGGATAGGATTAGTAATTTCTGGACTATTTTTGTCTCAATTGAGATTGAAAAAGTAGATAGTTGTAACTTAAACTGTTGAAATAAATGAATTTAGAGAGCCTGAAAATAAATGCTCAAAAAGAGTATCAATCAAATAAGGACTTTTTCAAGAGGTTAAAAAGAAAAAAACCCAAGAGATTAGATGAAATTGTAAACAATTTGCATCAGCAGAAATTTCAGGAAATTGATTGTTTAGATTGTGCAAATTGCTGTACTACAATAAGCCCGACTTTGTACAATAAAGATATTGAAAAATTGTCTAAGCATTTGAGAATAAAACCTTCAGAGTTTTTTGAAAAGTATCTGAGTGTCGATTCAGAAAATGACTTTGTTTTCAAAAATTCACCTTGTCCTTTTTTACAAAGCGACAATTATTGTAGAGTATATGAATATAGACCAAAAGCATGTCGGGAATATCCTCACACCGATAGGAAAAAGTTTTTTCAACTTTTAGATTTAAGTTTGAAAAATACATTTGTATGTCCAGCAGTGTTTGAAATAGTGCAAGAACTCAAAAAAGCTGACCTGTCTAATCAAAAAAAATAATTGATTAATTGACAAATAAAAAAGGCTGATTTAACAAAATCAGCCTTTTTTTAAATTATTCGAGAAATGAATTATTACTCTCTATTTTGCATTTCTTGTCTTCTTTTTTGTCTTTCTTCTTTTGTCATAGTAGATTTTCCACCTTTAGCTCCTGCTGCTGCTCCACCTGCTTTGTTTGCTTTGCTTGGTCTCATCAACCAAATAAAATGGGTAGTAGTTTTTTCAGTTACTGTGTATGCATTAGATATCTCCAAGCCTTTGGTATTTAATACATTAACAACATCAACTAATGAACCAGTTTCTAAGACTGCGTCGAAAGTTTTTTTCGCTTCCTGATCTCTTTCAGAATCAGTAAACAATTCTTTGTCTTTTCCATAATCAACTGTAATATCCCATTTGCCAGACTGTTCAACTGCTTTCAACAGAACATAACTTCCTCTTCGTTCTTTTTTCTCTTTAGCAGGTTTGTCACCTTTTTGCTTTTGAGTTTTTCCCTTCTGCCCTTGTTGTTGGTCTGCTTTTGGATTTTGACCCATACATTGCGAAGCTAAAAGACTAAAGCTAAGTAACAATACCAATATCACACTTCTGTAATTACTCATAATTTTAATTTTTTTAATTTAACATCAAATCTCTGAACGACAAAAGTCGCTTTTATATTTAAAAAAACAAAATATTTTTAAACTATTATTGCAATTTCATATTTTTTTATCTTTGAAGAGTATTATTCAAAAAGTCTGATACTGGCAAGAATTTTGCTAATGAACTAAATTTCATTTTTTTATATGTATAAATATTCAATAATATTTTTCACCTTATTAACTATATGTTCCAATATTTTTAGTCAGACTATTACCGTTGTAGAAAAATTCAGTGGAAATCCGATTGAAAATGTAGCAATTTACAATAAAAATAGAAACATTTCTACTTTGACTAAAAGTGATGGCAAAGCAGATATTTGCTTTTTCTCACTTTCAGATAGTCTCTATTTTCAACATAGAAGATACAAACCTTTAGTTTTGAATAATGAATACATCAAAAAAGTAAATTATATTGTTTCTCTCGAAGTCGAAAATTTTCTATTAGAGGAATTCGTTGTATCTGCTTCAAAATCAAAGGAGAAAAAAAATAGTGTTGCATATATGACAGATTTTATAGATTCTCGCAACATATCTATTCTTTCATCAAACACTTCTGCCGAAATTTTATCTGAAACAGGAAACATTATTGTGCAGAAATCGCAGGGTGGAGGTGGTAGTCCTATCATTCGTGGTTTTGAGGCTAATAAAATATTACTTGTCTTCGATGGAGTTCGAATGAATAATGCAATTTATAGGAGCGGACATTTGCAAAATGCAATTACAATAGATAATTCGATTTTAGAAAAGACCGAAATTGTCTATGGACCTTCGTCAGTTATGTATGGAAGCGACGCAATTGGTGGGGTAATAAGTTACAGCACAAAAGAGCCAAAACTTTCGACAAATGAAAGTACGATTTCTGATGGAAGAGTCGAACTAAGCCTACTTTCGCATGGGGGCAGAAAGGGACATATTGATTATACTTTTGGTAAAAGTAAATTTGCCTCTCTTTCCAGCATAACTGTAAATTCTTTTGCTGATATTGTAATTGGAGAAAATAGAAAAAATTATGAAGATGATTTCGGAAAATGTTTTCATTTAGTGGAGACTTTTAGCGGGCACGATTCTACTTTAATAAATAATAATCCAAATGTTTTATTTGGAACAGCTTATAAACAATACGATTTTTTGCAAAAGTTCTTAATTCAAATTTCTGAAAAAGAAAAACTTATAACGAATTTTCAATTTTCAAATTCAAGTTCAATAAATAGGTACGACAAATTGAATGATTATGATGGAGAAAATCTTAAATATGCAGAATATTATTATGGTCCACAAAAGCGCTTTTTAAGTTCAATTGAATTAAATTCAAAAAAAAGCAATAAATGGTTTAGTGAATATACAGGAATTTTGAGTTGGCAAAAAATTGATGAAGATAGAATAAGCCGAAAATTTGGAATTGAAGATAGACTAATTCAAAATGAAGACTTAAAAATCTTAACAGGAACTTTAGATTTATTGAAAAATTACTCAGATTCAAATGTGATTAATTATGGTTTTGAGATAAACTATAATTTGCTTTCGTCCACGGCAAAATATGTCAATATTTTTGAATCTGAAAGTTTCCTTGCCCAAACCCGATATCCCGATGGTGGAAGTTTTACTCAAAATTACTCTACATATTTTCGATATAAATTTTATTTAAGCGATAAGAATATTTTTTCTTTAGGGTTCAGATATAGTCTATCAAAATTAAAATCTGAGTTTAAGGACTCAAGCTTTATTAATCTTCCATTCAGCTCAATAAATATTTTAACAGGTGCACCAACCGGAAGTTTTAGTTTTATCCATCGATTTTCGAATGATTTTCGGATTAATACAATTATTTCTACAGCTTATAGAATTCCAAATGTTGATGATTATGGGAAAATTCGCGAAAAAATTGGCTTAGTTACAATACCAAACGACAAGCTAAAACCAGAATATGCCTATAATTTTGAGCTTGGATTAGTTAAAAAAATCTATAAGAAATTTGAATTTCAAGCTGTTGTATATAGTACATTTTTAACTGATGCAATAGTTAGATCGTTCTATACTATAAATGGAGAAGATTCAATTGTTTACGATGGCGAAATGTGCAGAATTATAACAAATGTAAATGCAGACAAAGCTTTAATTTCCGGAGCTTCAATCTCTTTGAAAGCACAACTATCGAAAAATATTTCGCTAAAAAGTAATATTAATTTTACAAAAGGTAGAACCTTGACGGATACAATAAACCAACCATTAGGGCATATTCCTCCTGTTTTTTCACAAACAAATATTACGCATACATATAAAAAGATTAATTCTCAAATAAGCTTTATTTACCATGCTTGGAAACATATAGAAGACTTTTCTATTTATGGTGAAGACAACGAGTCTGAGGCAACAGAACTTGGATTTCCATCATGGTATTCTTTCAATGCAAAAATTTCTTACGAAATAAATGAGTTTGCGAAAGTCAACTTATCTGCAAATAATATATTAGACCAATATTACAAAGTATTTGCATCAGGAGTGAGCTCGCCAGGAAGGAATTTTACAATTTCATTTGTGGCTTCATTTTAATATAGCTCTCGCATTCCTATATAAATTTACTGTGTTGTATTATTTCTTATGTATATTTTGCATTGTCATAATGAAAATATTCTTTTCCGAAAAAATTCGTTAAACGTCTATAATACAGTTAACTAAAGGTGCTGTCCAAGTGGTGTAAACCTTTTATACTTTAAAAAATGTCCATCCTTTCTGGTAAGTGCGAAACTCAAATATAAAAACTTAAAATTTGTTACTGAAATAATTTTCTATTAAATAAATTAATTATAAAAAGAAGTGGATATTTTTGAAAAACTGAAAGCAAAACAAACTCCATTAGGAAAATATCAGACGGTTGGCGATGGATATTTTATGTTTCCAAAACTTGAGGGAGAAATAAAACCTCGAATGAGTTTCAGAGGACGAGAAGTTTTGACATGGAGCTTAAATAATTACATTGGATTAGCAAACGATCCTGAAGTAAGAAAAGCAGATGAAGACGGTGCAAAAGAATGGGGACTGGCTTACCCAATGGGAGCAAGAATCATGTCGGGGCAGACAGAAATGCACGAAGAACTCGAAAACAGATTAGCACAGTTTGTTGGAAAAGAAAAAGCATATCTTTTGAATTATGGATATCAAGGAATGGTTTCGATTATTGATTCATTAGTCGATAGGAACGATGTAATTGTTTACGATTCAGAATCACATGCCTGTATATTAGACGGATTAAGGCTACATCTCGGAAAACGATTTGTTTATCCTCACAACGATTTGAAAAATCTTGATAAAGAACTGGAGCGAGCTACAAAAATTACTGAAAAAACCAAAGGTGGAATATTAATTATTACAGAAGGAGTATTCGGTATGTCTGGCGATTTAGGTAAGCTAAATGAGATAAACAAACTCAAAGAAAAATACGATTTTAGAATGTTGGTTGATGATGCCCATGGTTTTGGTACAATGGGAAATACTGGTGCCGGTACTGGCGAGCACTTAAATGTGCAGGACGGTGTTGATATTTACTTCGGAACATTTGCAAAATCGATGGCTGGAATTGGTGCATTTGTTGCTTCCGATAAGGCAATCGTTGATATGTTACGTTTTAGCATGAGATCGCAAATTTTTGCTAAATCGCTTCCTATGCCTATGGTAGTTGGTGCTTTAAAGCGTTTGGAACTTTTACAAAACAAACCAGAATTACGAAATAAATTGTGGGATGTTGTAAATGCACTTCAAAATGGTTTACGAGAAAAAGGTTTTAATATTGGAAATACAGAATCTCCTGTAACACCTGTTTTCTTTTCTGGAAACGTTGCACAAGGAACAAATGTTTTGATTGATTTACGAGAGAACTATAGTATATTTTGCTCAATTGTTGTTTATCCGGTTGTCCCGAAAGGAGTTATTATGCTTCGTCTTATTCCAACTGCCGAACATACTTTAGAAGATGTAGAATATACAATAAATGCTTTTGCTGAAATCAAGGAAAAACTTGAGAAAGGACACTACAATGCCGAGGAAGTTACCGGAATAGAAGAAATTTCAAAAGGTTAAACTACAGACATTAGAATTTTATCATCTTAATTTCTAAAACATGGATTTGAAGAGTTTAAATAATTATTTCAAAAATGAAAAACCGGAAAGTTTATTAGAATGGTGCATTTCTGAACTTTATCCGAATGTTGCAATGACAACCTCATTTCAGATTTCAGGACTGGTTATTATTCATATGATAAAAAAAATTATGCCTGATTTTCCAATTGTGTTTATCGACACTTCATACCATTTTCCTGAAACAATTGAATATAAAAACAAATTGGTTGAAGAATGGGATTTAAATTTAGTAACAGTAAACTCAAATTCAGTAAATGGCAAAAATGAAATAAATCACGATAAAGAACTCTATAAAACGGATACTGAGCTATGTTGCAAGCTAAATAAAATTGATCCTCAGAAAAAATATATGAAAGAATCTGGGATTATAAATTGGATTTCCGGCTTGCGAAAAGATCAGGGTGAAACCCGGGCAAGTCATGATATGTTTATGAAAGACAAGTGCGGATATGTCAGAATTCATCCATTAGTTTATTGGACATGGAACGATGTGTGGGAATATATTAGAATAAATAAAATTCCTTACAATATTCTATACGATTTTGGATACACATCAATAGGCTGTTCGCATTGCACAAGCCCAAATACAATTGGCTCGGGAGAGAGAAATGGCAGATGGAAAAATTCTACAAAAAAAGAATGTGGATTGCATATCGAACTTCTTGAAAACAATTCAAAAATCAGTTAGACAACATAAATTGAATTGAATATATAGTTCATTATGAAAAGCGAAATTTGAAATATTTTCAAAAAATATATGAATCTGTTGCAAATTTCGCTTTTACTATTTTTAGAAAGAACTAATAAGTTATTTATTTTGAATGATAATTATTGAAATAAAAAATGGAAAATAATCACGATAAACAAAAGAGTACATTATCGTTAATGGATAATGAACAAATGGTAGATGTATTTGATAATCCGGAACCATGGTCGAAAATTGAAACTAAATTGGTTGTATATTCATTCATTGCTGCAATAATATCGCTTGTTGTATTTGGCTTTTTTGTGAACAAGTATTTACTAAATGCCATATAAAATAGAACTCAAGCTAACTATGAATGGAGCTGATTGGCAAGCCGAAAACAATGAAATAAATGTATCTGCTCCAACACTTCCAGAATTGGATACAAAAATCGGCAAAGTCTTGAAAAATAGCAATATATATAAAAATGTGAAATTGTTTCATATATATATGTATTTCGACCAGGAAACAATCCCAGAGTGGATACGACAGTATTCAAATCATTATTTTAATCGAATATTGGAAATAGAAAATAATTGAAAAAATAATTATCAAAAATATGGAAAAAAGACGCTGGTATTCCGGAATTACAAGCACAGAAGATTGGTGGTCAGTTTGGCTTGCTTTCTTTTTTATTTTTCTTGGTTTGTGTTCATTATTTGGAGTCGATTTGGTAGGATGGATTGCATATCCTTCAAAATGGTCTGGCTTTGGAGAAAATAATGGACTTTTTTCAGCTATCAAACCACTTGGGAAATCATATCAGGCTATTGGTTTTTTAGGAAGTATCCTCTTTACTTATGTGGCATTTTCTATTCCATTGACCATTGCCGCACGATTTATGAAATGGGATGTTAAACAATTCTTCTTTGGTTGGACAATAATTTTTGCCTTTACATATTTGATTTGGATAATTGGTCATCATGCGTTTTTTGCTGCAAATACCTTAAATAAAGAGAAATACGATATGTCGATGGTGCTATCGCTTGGTGGTGGTGCTTCTTTTATAATTGCTTTAATTGTTGGATTAATAATTGGCAATTTTTTTAAGAAATTTGCAAAATATCTTAGCGTAGCTGCAAAACCAGAACTTTTCATTAAAATTGCGATAGTTTTTTTAGGAGTAAAAGTTGGATATCTTGCCTTCAAAGCATCAGGATTTATTTTCGATTTAGCAATTGCCGGTGCTGCCGCAACTATAGTTGCCTATCTGATTTTTTGGCCCGGGACTTATCTAATAGCCCGA
The DNA here is from genome assembly GCA_018692315.1 of Bacteroidota bacterium. Lineage (NCBI taxonomy): Bacteria > Pseudomonadati > Bacteroidota > Bacteroidota bacterium. The sequence continues at coordinate 47,562 of JABHKC010000016.1, forward strand.
AAGGTTTTCAAACTACCCCGTAAAACATCTGCTGTAATTTCTTCCGGAATTTCAATTTGTGGTGTTTCGGCAGCAGTTGCCACAGCTGGGGCTGTACGTGCAAAACCGCTGATTCCTATTATGGTTTCTGCTTTAATAGTTGTTTATGCAGTTATAGAATTAGTAATTATTCCACCATTGTTCACCGCAACAATGATTGAAGAGCCAGTGGTTGCCGGTGCAGCAATGGGCATGGCAATAAAAACAGATGGAGCCGATGCCGCTGCAGGAGCAATCATGGACGAACTCATGCGTAACAAAAAATTGGAAATGGATGGAACTGCATGGGAGGAAGGATTTATTACAACAAGTGCAATAATGACAAAAATCTGGATAGATATGTTCATTGGAATATGGGCATTTGTTCTTGCAATGATTTGGGTTTATAAAATAGACCGAACACCTGGTGAAAAAGTTCATGCTTCTGAAATTTGGCATCGTTTCCCAAAATTTGTAATAGGATATTTTCTTTCTTGGTTCATATATCTGGGAATTTTGTTTATAGATAAAGAACTTGCCGATCCAGCAAAAATTGGAGCTGTTCCAGTAGAAAAAGGTATGCGAAAATTGTTTTTTATGCTGACTTTTTTTAGTATTGGAGTAAATACTGATTTTAAGAAACTTGCTGAGGCACGATTCGGAAAAATTATCTTTCTATATTTAATTGCTTTGTTTGTTTTTATCTTACCTGTTGCAATTGGTATTGCCTGGATTTTTCATCATGGAATGAAAGTGCCTGTAATTCAGTAAAGTGAAAAGTAAGTTAAAAAATAAATTTTATATTATTATTAAAACTTTTGATGTGTGATTTTTACTGAAGAAAATCACATTTCAAAAATGTCGAAAAAATTAATAAATCCCTTCAAAAATAAGTAAGTATGTCAAAAGTAGATGGAAAATTTCATTTAAAATGTAAAAAATGTAATCATATAATAAACGATTTTGCGGAATGGTTTTCTTTCAAACAAAAATGTCCCGAATGTGAAAATAAATGGGTAGATGTTGAATACTCAAGAAATGTTCAAGATGTAGTTGAAAAAATAAAACAAAACGAAAAAAAACCTGAAAGTTTTTGGCAATATTTCGATTTTCTGCCATTAATGGAAAAGAGCAATATTATATCGCAAGGCGAAGGGGTAATCCCAGTTGATAGATGGGATTTTTTCGAAGAGTTTGCGAAACAAAAATACAATATCAATTGCAAAGTTTTTGCCTACAGAAACGATTTGAACGGAGGAACCGGAACATTTAAAGATGTTGCAGCAGCTATGGCAGCCAGTGTTCTGAAAGAAAATGGTGTTAAGCAATATGCTGTTGCAAGTACCGGAAATATTGCAACAGCATTTTCGCACTATCTTGCACTTGCCGGAATTTCTCTTTCGGTTTTCATTCCGAGCGATGCCCTAAAAGCTCATGAATCAGAAATAAGTAGCTACGGACAACGAGTATTTAGAGTTAATGGAGATTATGCTAAAGCTAAGAAAATTGCAGCAGAATATTCCGAAAAATATGACATTTTACTTTCCGGCGGAAACACTGATCCTATGCGTGTTGAGGCAAAAAAAACTATGGTTTTCGAATGGTTGAGGATTTTAGGAGAATTGCCAACAGTTTATATTCAGGCTCTAAGTGGCGGAACTGGGCCAATTGCCATTGACAAGGCATGTGAGGATATAAAAGATCTTGGATTGTTTTCTGAGCTACCACGCTTTATAATGGTGCAGCCCGACAAATGCGACCCAATGACTGCCGGCTGGGAAAAGGCAAAAGCAAATAATTTTCCTGATGGATGGGAAAACGATTATCCAATTTTAGAAAACCCTGTTACAGCTATTCCAACTTTAGCGACCGGCAATCCTGCAACTTATCCAATTATCAGCCAATTAGTTAGAAAAAGTAATGGAGAAATTATTTCATTTTCAGAGGATGATGCCATTGATGTAGCTCGTCTCATAGCTTTCGAAACAAATAATCAAATAGGACCGGCATCGACCATTGCTGTGGGTGGATTTTTCAATTCTCTTAAAAAAGGGCTCATTAAAGATAATGATTTAGTAATGATAAATGTCGGTGAAGGAGTGAAAAGAGCTCCAGAATTTATGGAACAAATGATTTATACTACAAAAACCATTGACTCTATCAACGACTGTGAACCTTCTGATAGAATGAAACATAGGAATAAACTTTGGGAGAAGTTTGTTTAGGAAATAAGCCTCTATATATTATCTTATAGGCACTATTTAGCAAAGGGAAAATTAACTTATTTTGAACTCCAACCGCACAATTATCGAATCGTGAGTTATTTCAATACGACCTCACGTCATTCTTCTCAATATAATTAATAAAAGAATTATTCACCGCTTTGTTGCCGCCTGGTGTAGGGTAATTCCCTGTGAAATACCAATCTCCTAAATCGTTTGGACAAGACTTGTGAAGGTTTTCGATAGATTGATATACAATTTCAACTTCTGCTTTGGTATTTTTGGGTTTCAAAAGTTCAGAAATTTTTGCAGAAATTTGTTCGGCAGTAAATGGTTTGTAAATATTTTTTACATAGTTGATTATTTGTTCTTTAGGCAAATTCTTTTGAGCAATAGATTTAGTGTAAACATTATCAATCACTGCTTTTTGATTGGTTTCTTTGAGGAGCTCAATAGCTGCCTGAAAAGCTATAAAATCGCCAAGTTTAGCCATGTCAATTCCATAACAATCGGGATATCGAATTTGTGGGGCAGACGAAACAACAATTATTTTTTTTGGCCCGAGCCTATCCAAAATTCTTATTATGCTTTGTTTCAGTGTAGTACCTCTTACTATTGAATCGTCAATGATTACGAGTTTATCTTTACCCGGTTTTAAAGCACCATAGGTGATGTCATATACGTGTCCTACTAAATCGTTTCTGCCTTTGTCATTAGAAATGAACGTACGTAGTTTAATATCTTTTATAGCAATTTTTTCTACTCTGATGCGGCGATTGACAATTTTATCCAAAACATTTTGGTCAATCTTATCTTTTAGTTTAAGAATTTCCTGCTTTTTTCCTTCGTCAATTTTCTCTTCAAGGCTTTTTATCATGCCAAAAAAGGCAGTTTCAGCAGTATTTGGAATATATGAAAATACGGTATTTTCAAAATCGCCATCAATAGCTTTAATTATTGCGGGTGTAATCAATTCTCCCAGTTTTTTCCGCTCGTTGTATATCACTTTGTCGCTTCCTCGCGAAAAATATATTCTCTCGAAGGAGCAGGATTTTCTCTCAAGAGGAATTCTTATTTGTTTCTCACAAATGTGTCCGTTTCTTTTAATAATCAGAGCATTGCCAGGCTGAAGCTCATTCACTTGTTCAAAATCTACATTCAAAACAGTCTGAATTACAGGACGTTCCGATGCAACCACAGCAATTTCATCATCGTGATAATAAAATGCCGGACGAATTCCATTAGGATCTCTGCACACAAAAGCATCGCCATGCCCAAGAAGTCCTGCAATTGTATAACCTCCATCCCAATCTTTGCTCGATTCCATCAATACTTTTTGAATATCAAGTTCTTTGGCAATTTTTTCAGAAATATCTTCATTAACAAAACCTTCATTTTTATATTTCGCAAAAAGTTGCTGATTTTCTTCATCAAGATGAAGTCCTACTTTTTCGAGAATTGTAACAGTGTCTGAGTAATCTTTAGGATGTTGTCCGAATTTGATGAGCGACGAAAATAATTCATCAACATTAGTCAGATTAAAATTTCCTGCCATAACCAAATTTCGGGTTTTCCAATTATTTTCTCGCATCACTGGATGCACATTTTCGATATTATTTTTCCCGAAAGTGCCGTATCGGAGATGCCCTAAATACAAATCGGCAGCATAGGGCAAATTTTCCCTTGCCCAGTTTGCGTCTTTCAGAAGTTTCGATGGGGAATTTTCATATTTCGAAAAGATTTCTTTTATGTGAGAGAAAACATCTTTGATAGGTTCCGATTTATTTGAGCGATAGCTATGGATATATTTTTTCCCGGGATTAATATCCATTTTTAGACTTGCAATTCCGGCTCCGTCTTGTCCACGATTGTGCTGTTTTTCCATCATTAAATACAGTTTGTTCAAACCATACATCCAAGTTCCATATTTGAACTGATAGTGTTCTAATGGCTTCAACAATCTAATTAAGGCTATTCCGCATTCATGTTTTATTATATCGCTCATTTCTTTTAGTTTTAGCTATTTTTTTTCAACAAATATTTGGATTATTCCAGTTCCCACTCAAATCCGTCTTTTTTATCTTTTATTTTTACTCCTTGTTTCAACAATTCATTTCTAATCTTGTCGGAAGTTTCAAAATCTTTATTCCTTTTTGCTTCTAAGCGAAGGTTCAGAAGCAAGTTTATAACTGCATCGAATTTGTCGTTTTTATCATCACTACCTAATTCTTCTTCACTTATTCCCAAAATATCGTAAATAAAGACTTTAAATAATTTGCTCAATTTCTCCAAATCTGTTTCGCTAATGCTATCGTTTCCGGCAGCAATATTGTTTACAAGTTTCACTGCATCGAAAAGGTGCGATATCAAAATCGGCGTGTTCATATCGTCGTCCATTGCTGCATAGCACTTTTCTTCAATCGAATCAATATTGACCGATGACGATTTTTGTGGAATAATTTTTTCTAAAGTTTTAATTCCTGCCAAAAGTTTGTTCAAACCTTTTTCGGAAGCAGCAAGAGCCTCGTTCGAAAAATCGAGAGTACTTCGGTAGTGTGCCTGAAGAATAAAAAAACGAACAGTCATTGCACTATATTCTTTTTCTATGAGCTTGTGAGTGCCTGTGAAAAATTCTTCGAGAGTGATGAAATTTCCGAGAGATTTCCCCATTTTCTGGCCATTAATAGTAATCATATTGTTGTGCATCCAGTATTTAACCGAATCGTAATTATTTGCAGCTTTCGATTGTGCAATTTCGCATTCGTGATGCGGAAACAGCAGGTCTAATCCACCTCCGTGAATATCGAATTTTTCGCCAAGATATTTAGTGCTCATAACCGAACATTCGAGATGCCAACCCGGAAAACCTTCGCTCCATTGAGAATTCCATCTCATAATATGTTCCGGTGCTGCTTTTTTCCAAAGGGCAAAATCGAATGGATTTTTTTTCTCGTCTTGTCCGTCTAACTGGCGTGTATTTGTTTTTAGGTCGTCTAAAACTCTGCCCGAAAGTTTTCCGTAATCGAAGTCCTGATTATATTTTTCAACATCGAAATACACAGAACCATTTTTTTCGTAGGCATATCCATTTTCCAGAATTTTCGAAATCATTTCTTGTTGTTCGAGAATATGCCCTGAGGCGCGAGGTTCAATACTCGGTTTCAGCACATTAAGTTGCTCCATATTTTCGTGATATCTATCAGAAAAATACTGAACTACTTCCATAGGTTCAATTTGTTCGAGCCTTGCTTTTTTTGCAATTTTATCTTCTCCTTCGTCGGCATCGTTTTCGAGATGGCCAACATCTGTTATGTTTCTGATATAGCGAACTTTATAGCCAAGATGTTTTAAATATCTGAATAGTATGTCGAAAGTTATGGCAGGCCGTGCATGTCCCAAATGTGCATCGCCATAAACTGTTGGTCCGCAAACATACATCCCAACAAATCCATCAATTATTGATTTAAAATCTTCTTTTTTTCGTGTTAATGTATTGAATATTTGCATTTATTAATTTTTGATTATTTATTGATTTTTGATTATTTTCAATCAATTTCAAATAGTATTTTTAGTTTGTCAGTCATTATTTTATGATAAGAATCTGGCAATTTCCCTAATTCTCTTTTTATCAGGTTTGTTGGTATCGTAACAATGCGGTGAAGCTTTATTGTGGAATTTGTCTTTAAGCCCGTATTTTTAATATTTGTTATTCTTATATCCGTTTTTCCTGTTGTTTTAGAAATTTGGCTTGTAATAAAAGCTATTACGACATGATTATATTTATCTATTTTATCTGTTAAACAAATTGCAGGTCTAACTTTCAAATCTGAAAAATTATCAAATGGAAACGGAACTAACACTATTTTATACTTCATGGCCAAAAGATTTTCCGTCTGAAAGTGAATAGATATCTTCTTCCGGTGCATTTAAAAAGCTAAATGCAGAATTATTTGAGATTGATTTTAACCATAATTTTTCATCAATTTCATCAGATTTATCATTCTCTTCGGGAAGTAAAATTAATACTCGCACGCTTTTCTTAAGAAATTGCTTATTAATAGTTTTGTCAATTTTCAAGATATTATTATTATCAATAATTCCCGTTGTTTCTACTACTTTCATAATATTTTGATTTACTGTATTCTCATTTTGCAAAATTCGTCAATGTGGACTTTATTTTCCTCTGCAAATTTAAAAAGATGAGTTGCAATTTCATCTGCAAATTTTTCTCTTATATCTATTAGAATTTTCATTAAAGTTTCAATTTTGTTGAAATGATCTTGATAGTTTTCCCAGCATATCCAATGCTTACTATTCAGATTCTTATCCATAAATAAATTCTTCTTTTTAATATTCTCATCTATATCTTTTTGGTCAAAATTACCGTTTTGTGTATGTATCCAAATACCAAAAAGAAGATTCTTAGATAATCCTTCATAGCTTGCTGAAATGTCATAAGAACCAGAAGTGAAAATATGAAGTTTTGAATAGGTGTCAAATACATCATCTAATCGAATTGTCCATTCGAGTTTTTTTTCTTCGATTTTGCTTTCAATCTTAATCTTTACTGCTTTCCAAAAATCAGTAATAAGCTTCTTTTTTATCTCCTCCATTTGTTCAGAAACCTCAAAAGCAGCTTTGAAATTTTCACTTTTTGTAATAAAATTGAATATTGCTTCTTTGTATTCGCTCATTTGTTTTCTTTTTTAGAATGTTTCAATAATTTCAAGATACTGGTTTACAGCCACTTTCACTTTTTCAGGCTTAATTAAAGGTAATGAATTAATTAGCATTTCACGAATATGATTTCGATAGCTCATCAATTTCAGTGTTCCGTCTTCATCAAGTTGCTTAAATATTTCATTCTCAATTGAAATTTCTGATGGTTTTTTGCCATCTTTTGTTAAATAAATGAGTAAGATTTTAGTGTTGTCATTTTTAGTTTTCAAATAATCGTAATATCGTTCGAGTTGTCGTGGTTGGTCTTCCGCATCAATTTTGTTTTCTATACATATTAAAAATGGATTTTCCGCTCCATAGTGTTCAATCAAAATATCTAATCTGCCAAAAGCAGTTGTTTTTTCTGTATTTAGTGCCTCTAAGAAAACAGTTCAAAATTAAAAACATCTCTTTTTGCGATATTTCTATTTTTTTCATTTGTTTAATACAAAAGCATTTACTGCATGAAAGAAAATAGAAATCTCATCAAAAATTTATTATTTTATAAAAATTGCCTGTTTTCTTAGAACCACTATTTACAAAAAAATAATCCTTGTCAATTTCTTTAAGAATTTTTTTGCAATCATTTTCTTTTTCAAAAAGTTGTGAAATGAAATTCCGAAAAAACAAATCGCCCTGACAATGAGAACCGTTTATATCCAACAAATTTGCAAGAAAAGGCGAATGAGTTATTTCTTCATTAGTTTTAAGGTTTCGAAGAATTGAAAAAATATTATAGTCGAAAGCTAAATGTTTAGAAAGCCTAACATAGATAGATTTTATTGCATTTAAACCTGAGAACAAATTTCCGTAGCGCTGTCGGTCATTCTCAATTTTGAGTTTTTCGACACTCTTGTGATGTTTTTCAAAACGCTCAAGAAAATATTTTATGTCAGAAAATGAGACTGGTTCTACTATATTTATATTTCGATTTGCATTTGTCATTTTTTCACCTCATTGAATACGGAAATATTCTATTCTGAATTAATAAACGAAGTATAATTCGTAATTAGCAACTCATAATTCATAATTCATTAACTCATAACTACTTAATAGCCTTCTTCTTAATCATCCCACCTTTTGCATCTTTTATGCTGTGCATTACCACAAAAGCGTCTTTGTCAATTTTGTCGATTTCTGTTTGTAGTTTTGCAACTTCAAGCCTGGTTATCAAGGTATAAATAATCTGTGTTTCCTCCAAATTATCACCATTCATGGTATTTCCTCTTTTCCCATTATAAATTGTGCAACCCATTCCTAATTTTTCAATTATTGCAACTCTAATTTCTTCGCTTTTTTCCGAAATAATTGTTACACCAAGAAATTCTTCGATACCGGAAACAACAAAATCGACAGTTTTAGATGCGGCAAGATAAGTAAGCATTGCATATAATGAAATTTCAACAGAAAAGACATAAGCCGCAAATCCAAAAATTACAACATTGAAAAGCATAATAACATCGCCGATTGTCATAGATGTTTTTCTGCTTACAAAAACCGCAAGAATTTCGGTACCATCGATAACCGCACCTCCACGGATTGCCAAACCAATTCCGGCACCGAGAAAAAATCCACCGAAAACGGCAATCAACAATTTGTCATTAGTTACTATGGGAAATGGCACAAAATGAACTGTAAGAGCAAGCAAAATAATTGCAATTATACTCTTAAAAGCAAATTGTTTAGAAATTGTGGAAAAGGCCAAAAACAAAAAAGGAAGATTAATTGCAACAATTAGTAGCGACAATGGAATTTCAGTCAATTCAGCTATTATCAGCGAAATTCCCATAACTCCTCCATCGATAAACAAATTTGGAAGCAAAAATCCTTTTAGCCCAAAGCCAGCAGATAGAACACCCAAAACTGCAAAAAAAATATCATGTATTATATGAGTGAATTCGACTTTTGCAACATTTATTTTTTCCTGATACTGCTTTGGCGACAGCTTGTCTTTTTGTTTTTTAAGCCGGCGTTTAACAGTTTCAACAATTATATAATAATATATTGGGTTCATATTGTGTGTTTTATAAATTCTTTAAATTTTTGAAATTTCTTCTTTTTTATAAACCCTAAATTCTGATTTCGAAATCAACAAAACTAATTAGATTGCTCCTAATTTTTTTCCAACTTTTTTGAATTTTTCAATAGCAAATTCAATATTTTCTGTCGAATGAGCAGCAGTAATTTGAACTCTAATTCGCGATTTTCCTTTCGGAACTATAGGATAATAAAATCCAATTACATAGATTCCTTCTTCTAAAAGTTCGTCGGCAAATTCTTGCGAAAGTCTGGCATCGTTTGGCAGATGCCCAAACAAAATTGGTGTAATTGGATGTGTTCCCGGAACAATTGTGAATCCGGCATTTTCCATTCCTTGTCTGAAAAGCTTTGTGTTTTCAGCGAGTTTGTCGCGCAGTGCCGTAGTTTCGTTCAGAATATTCAGAACTTCGACAGTTGCCCCGGCAATTGCAGGTGCTAAAGAGTTTGAAAATAAATATGGTCGTGAGCGTTGTCGCAAAAAGTCGATTATTTCCTTTTTCCCGGAAACGCAACCTCCTGAAGCACCTCCAAGAGCTTTTCCAAAAGTGGTGGTTATGATATCAACTCGTCCCATCGAATTGCAAAATTCTGCACTTCCTCGACCGGTTTTGCCAACAAATCCGCTTGCATGCGAATCGTCAACCAAAACTAAAGCTTCATATTTATCTGCCAAATCGCAAATCTGGTCAATAGAAGCAATAATTCCATCCATCGAAAAAACGCCATCGGTAACTATCATTTTGAAGCGACAATCTTTTGCCTCCTTAAGTTTTGCTTCAAGATCAGACATATCATTGTTTTTGTATCTGAATCGTTGAGCTTTACAAAGTCGAATGCCATCAATTATTGAAGCATGGTTGAGCTCGTCTGAAATGATTGCAGATTTTTCGTCTAATAATGGTTCAAAAACTCCACCGTTGGCATCGAATGCCGATGAATAAAGGATAGTGTCTTCTGTGCCCAAAAATTCAGTCAATTTGTTTTCGAGCTCTTTATGAACTTCTTGAGTTCCGCAAATAAATCGAACAGAGGCCATTCCAAATCCGAATTTGAAAAAGTTGTAATTTGCGGCAGCCATCACTCTGGGTTCCGAAGAAAGTCCCAAATAATTGTTTGAACAAAAATTCAGAACATCAAGTCCTTTCACTGTTTTTATTTGAACTCCCTGAGGAGTTGTCAGGATTCTTTCATTTTTATATAAGCCGTCTTCCTTAATGTTTTCAAGCTCTTGCTGAAGGTAATTTTTAAATTTTCCGTACATATTATTACTGTTTAACTTTTTTTGCAAAAGTAAGCAAATTGAAAATAAAATGTTTGATAATAATGTTTTAATGAATATATAATTTGAAATGCCGGAAATAAAAGTTTTAACTATTTGTTTCAAATTGAGTAATTTTGAAATTTTTAATTTTGTACAAAAAAATGCAGTGATGAGAGAAAACATTAGGGTTTTATTAGTTGAAGACGATGAAAATTTGGGTTCTCTGTTATGTGATTATTTGAAAGCCAAAGGATTCCTAACAGAACTTTTTACCGATGGAGAAAAAGGATATAAAGCCTTTATGAAAAATCACTACGATATTTGCGTACTTGACGTGATGATGCCAAAGAAAGACGGATATAGTCTATCAAATGACATTCGTTCGGTAAATAGTCAAATTCCTATAATTTTTTTAACAGCGAAATCTCTTAAAGAGGATGTCTTAAAAGGTTTTAGTGTGGGAGCAGACGATTATATTAAAAAACCTTTCAATATGGAAGAACTTTTAGTTAGAATTCAGGCACTTCTGAAGAGAGTTGAAAAATCGGAACCTGAATCGAATAATAATGTTTTTCAGATTGGGAAATTCACTTTCGACTCAAATATTCGACAATTGACGATAGATGGCGAAACAAGCAAACTCACCACTAAAGAATCCGGACTGCTTAAATTGCTGTGTAGCAAAACTAATGAGATTCTTGAAAGAAATTATGCTTTGCAAACAATATGGAAAGATGATACATATTTTAATGCCAGAAGTATGGATGTATATATCACCAAACTGCGAAAGCATTTGAAGCAAGATCCTTCAATTGAAATTATTAATATTCATGGAGAAGGGTATAAATTGTTAGTACATAAATAAATACTTCAATTCATTTATTAAAATATACATACTTCCAAAAATTATCAGTTTCAAAATGCTACAACAACAAGATACTAATTCCAGCAATTTCATGCGAATTGATTCAGGTGTATTTGATTTTAGCGGTAATATTTTTGAGGCAGAAACTATTTTGGAAGTAGATTCCATTGCACCTGACCTTGTTTTAGATAGTTTCAAAAATGGTAATAATTCTAAGTCTCAAACTCAATTTCCTGTATCGGAGAAATCAATTCAGCCTGAAGAATTGGAAACTATAAATCAGAAAACATACTCATTCCAAGATTTTTACTCTATTCAAAATTTTGATTCTTTTACTCAGAAAAATCAAACTTTGGATTTATCAGATCAAGTTCCTGAAGATTCAGTTTCAATGCTTAAAAATCGGACTGAGAGCAATTCTGAAATTCCTATAGATTCCCAAAATTTACTATCAAAACTTTTCAAGAAGCAAGATTTCGAATCTTCAAACGACTGGATAATTGGGGTAATTTTAGTTTCGTTTGTTGTTTTAGCCTGGATAAAGGTTTTTTATAAGAAGTTCATTTCGAGGATAATTTTATCGGGTTTCGAGTATCAAACGGCCTACAAATTGTATCATGAAAAAAGCAGTTTGACGACAAAAATATCAAGCGTTTTATATTTAATTTACATAATTAATTTCGGATTATTTCTAACACTACTTTTCAATTATTACGATTTTTCTCCTTTTGCGAACAATTTTTTATTGTTTTTGACATTGTGCGGCATTATTAGCATTTTTGATATTTTTAAAGTATTTATATACAAGCTTTTAGGATATTTATTTAAATCTAAAAACCAATTTTCAGAATTTCTTTTCAACGATTTTATTTTCAATAAATCGTTTGCAATTTTTTTATATCCAATAATTATTTCAATTCCATTTATGCCGGAATTGTTCTCCAAATACTTAGTTTACATAGGTATAGCTTTGATGATAATTTTCTATATACTTCATATTTTTAGAGGTTTAAAAATATTTGTAAAAAAACATTTTTATTTCTCATATATGATTTTGTACCTTTGCACCCTTGAAATTTTGCCTTTGCTTATCATTTTAAAGTATTTAAATGCTTTATTATAAGCGAATTGGAATTAATTTAAAGTCGTTAAGTTTTGAAAATAAAAACAGTATTAGTTTCTCAGCCAAAACCTGAATCGGACAAATCTCCATATTTTGAACTTGCCGAAAAGTTGAAACTAAAAATTGATTTCCGCCCATTTATTCATATTGAAGGAATTTCAATAAAGGAATTTAGAAAAAGCAGAATTGATATACTTGAGCACACTGCTGTAATTTTTACAAGTAGAACAGCCATTGATCATTTTTTTAGAATTTGTGAGGCAATGAGAATTAATGTGCCCGATGATATGAAATATTTCTGTATTTCTGAATCGACTGCATTTTATCTTCAAAAATATATTGTATATCGGAAACGAAAAATATTTTACGGCAAAAGCAAATTCTCTGATTTGCTTGAAGTTCTTGCAAAATATAAAACTGAAAAATTTTTAGTTCCATTATCTGATATTCACAAGCAAGAAATTCCTGATAAGCTAAAAAAGAAAAAATTCAAATTCACAAAAGCAATTTTATATAAAACAGTAATTAGCGATTTGTCTGATTTAAAGGATGTTTATTACGATATCTTAGTATTTTATAGCCCTTCGGGAATTGCATCATTGTTCCAGAATTTTACGGATTTTGTTCAAAGCGAAACCAAGATTGCTGCTTTTGGTCCAACAACGGCTAAAGCCGTTAAAACAAATGGTTTAAGGTTAGATATTCAAGCACCAAATCCGCAATCTCCTTCAATGACGGGTGCATTGGAAAATTATATTAAAAAACATAATAAAGCAGTAGGAAAGAAAAAGTAAGGAATTTTTCTGCAATTACCAATTTCCGCTTCCGGGAGGTTCATCCCAAATACTCTTAGTTTTTTTTGTTTCATCAATTGATTTTGTTGGAATTGTAACCATTTCAGGAAATCGCCAACCAAAAATAAAACCCATTCCGTAAGAAAAATATCCTGTAAGGAAAGTTACAAAGTCGAACTTGCGTTTCAACTGCAAAGTTCCAACTTCTTTAGTTCTAAATTTTGCTACAACATCAATTTTTTTGGGAACTCCCATTCTGCGTATCTCAACGCTTCCTTTTCCTTTTTTTGAACCATCAATATAAATATCAACCTCATTGTTGTCAGCAATAATTTTGGTTGTTCCACAGCTCGAAAATAAAACTGCTATTGTGAAAAAGTAAACTATCTTGTATAATATCGATTTCATATTCTGTCGTTTAAATCAAAAGCTGTACATCAATGAAATATTAAATAAAATACCAAAAGGATGGTTTAAATCAGGAATTTCCGGTTGATTATTATTTGAAGACATTTGTGAAATATTGTCCACATCAAAAATTAAGTAAAACAAGTTTCCTCCAAGCTGTAGCTGCACATTCGAATTTCGTTTAAAAATATATCCAGCCCCTGTAAAAAGCATTAGTCCTCCACCGGTTTTCGAATATTTTGATTGATAAGAATAATCGTAGCTAATATCCTCATATTTTCTTGTATTAGTTATACCCGCAAATCCGAGCCCTCCACCAATATATGGTGTATTTGCTTTAGCGAAAAATGGATATTTTGCACTAATTTTCAAGTAATATATATCTATGGCACTAAAATATACGCTTCCCGAAATATCGAAAATAATATCTCTGTTGTCGTAAGAAGCCAATAGACCAAAGCCAGCACCAGTATTGTCATTTACATCTACAAATGGCACACTCCCACCAAGCGATAAACCAAAAGAATAATTTGCTTGAATTTTTTTCAACTCTTGAGAATCGTAATCGGAAACACTGTAAATATTGCCCTCATCTCTATGATTTGATTCGGAACCAATGTTTTTGGCAAATTTTTGAATTACAGGATCAAGATCGTCTGGCGAATTTGCTTTCAAGAAACTACTCCAAACTTGTGTTCCATATTGCACATTATACATTGCAAATGAGATAATTACTGTTTCTCCAATTCGATTGAGTTCGGCAATGATGAAAAATGCTGCATTCTGATATTTTGCATTTTGCTGAGATTCTTCAAAACTCTCCTTAAATATTGATGAATCTATTTTTTCTGGTAAAATAATTTCGTATTTACCATAAGTATTAACATAGGTTTTAAATAGTTTAGCTACCGTGTATTGGTAATCCTTATGAAGATTAATGATTTCGACATAAGGCATATAAATCTTTTCTTGAGAAAAGGAAGAGTTTATAATTATGTAGGAAAGTGTAATTAAGAGGGCTATTTTTTTCATGAATTTCAATTTGATTTGATGTTCCAAATTTAAAATTCAAAGATGAATTTTCATGTTTTGAGGTTGCGTTTTTGAAGAAGACAATTTTTTAAAATGAAAAAACCTATGAGCTTATATTTCATAGGTTTCCAATTTCATCTTTAGAAATTAGGGTGTAATAGACAAAAAGGAGGCTGTTTGACCTTGATATTTTTCAAGTGGACAAAAAGGAGGCTGTTTTTTTTAGCTAAAAAAACGATTTATGTAGCAGTGTTTTATCTTTGTATTATCAAGTTAAACGGAAGCAAGCTC